>CAYRHV010000072.1:0-10356 GCA_964424045.1 uncultured Ottowia sp.
TCAGCCTGCGCGGCCTGGTGCTGCCGATCGGCGGCGTGAAGGAAAAGGTCATCGCTGCCGATGCCGCCGGCATCACCCGCGTCATGCTGCCCAAGCGCAACCAGCGCGACTTCGAGGACATCCCCGAGGAGGTGCGCCAGCGGCTGGAGTTCATCTGGCTGGAGCGCGTGGACGAGGCGATCGCGGCGGCGCTGGAGGCGGTGCCGGGGGCAGCGGCAACGGCCGCCGGGTGATCGGCTGCCATGGCGGCGCCCAAAAGTCTGGTTTTGGGCGCTGGGGCCCGAGCCTCATGGCTCAGGCCGGCCCACGCCGGCGCCTGAACCACGGTGCAATTGCTGCTGCGCGCCGCAGCCAGCAACGAAGCACGCCATGTGCGGCTGGTCGATGCGGATCAAGCCAGACCAGCCGCTGCCCGCCTGACCTGTCCCCAGCGGCCACCCTGGGCCTGTTGGCAGCACCACGCTGTCCTCGCTTTTCGCACGTTTCGCTGCGGCGTCTTCTGCCGCACACACTCCTGGACCGGGATCGATGGGAGCGGGATGAAGGGCAGGGCGAGCGCTCCGGCCGTGAAAGGCCGGTCACGTCTTGAATGGAAGCATTCCGTCAACGCAGCTTGCTTGAGCCGCCGTCGGCCAGCAGCGTCTGGCCGGTCATGTAGCGTGAATCGTCGCTTGCGAGGAAGGCGACGACCGGGGCAATGTCTTTCTCGGGATCGCCGAAGCGGCCGAGTGGAATGCCGGAACGGGTCTTCTCGTACATCTCGGGGAAGTCCTCCTTCCACTGCGCAACGCCGCCCGTCAGCGCGATTGGGCACACCACGTTGACCCGGATGGCCTCCTGGGCCCACTCGTTGGCGACCACCCGGGACAGACCGCGGATGGCCTCCTTGGCCGCCGCGTAGGATGCCTGTGTCGGCTGGCCTTCGAGCGCTGCGCCTGAACCGAAGTTGATGACCGAGCCGCCCCGCTTGCGCAATTCGGGGTATGCGGCCAGCATGAAGTGTCGCGTGGCGCCGAGCCCCGTGTCCATCGACAGCGCCCATTCCTCTTCCGTGAACTCGGCGAACAGCGCCTGCGCCGATCCGTGCGCGTTGTTGACCAGCGTGTCGAGGTGCCCGAAGCGCTCGACCGCCGTCGCGACGGCTTGTGCCGCGATGGACGGATCGGCCACGTTGCCTTCGATCAGGGCGACCGAATCGCCGTGCTCGCGTGCCAACGCCTCGGCCCCCTTCGTCGAGATGTCCACGATCACGACCCTGGCGCCGCGCTCGACGAATACCCGCGAGATGGCGCTCCC
Source organism: uncultured Ottowia sp. (assembly GCA_964424045.1). Taxonomy (GTDB): domain Bacteria; phylum Pseudomonadota; class Gammaproteobacteria; order Burkholderiales; family Burkholderiaceae_C; genus Ottowia. The sequence continues at coordinate 1,297 of CAYRHV010000072.1, forward strand.
GATGCCGCCGGCACCGCCCGTCACGATCGCTACTTTGCCCAGGAGTTGCATGGCATGTCCTTGTTCCAGGTTGGGGTGGGTGTTGCGCCGTGCGCCCACCACGAGGGGTGATCGCAGTGTCCGGGACGCGACCGCGCCGGCATGAAAGCGGGCCGTCGGTGTCGATGATGTTACCGGGCTTGTACGTGAAACGCGCGTTCGGCTTCAGTCCGTCAAGGGCGGCAAGATCCGGCTGCCGACCATGGCCACAAGCTGATCCAGGACCCGAAGACGCCCAGCTCGACCGACCCCGTCTCCCTACAACCGGTCGTTCACGCAGCCGGTACTGCGACATTCGTCGATGCGTTCCTGCAGGAACCGGGTGCGCGCCTGCGTGACCTTGGTCATGCAGCGCGGGTCCACCGACGTGCGCGTGCCCTGGCGCTGCGCGCACTGGGCATTGCGGGCGCGGATCCAGGCCAGCTCGCCGCTGCGCAGCCGCGCCCTGCCGTCCGCGTCCAGCAGCGAGACGAGCTGCTGGTAGCTGGCGTTCAGCGCCTGTTCAGCCGCCTGGTTGGCCTGGTGCAGGCAGGTCAGCCGGTCGAAATCGCTTTTTGCCTGTTGACACGCGTCAGCGGCCCAGGCGGCGGCCGGGAGACAGCAGGCGGCAAGGAGGATCCAGGATTTCATGGGCGGTTTGCAAGTGCGCGGCAAGCGCTGCGGCGCGCGGGTGCCCATCTTAATCGGGGCGCCTGCCAGCGGCCCGTGTCCGGGTCTGGTTGCCCGCGTCGAGCTGCTGCAAGAGTGCATGGCCGTTCTGGTTCAGCGCCTGATCGGCGTCGTAGGCCAGCACCGGTGAAGCGGACCACGCCAGGGTGCAGAGCAGGAGCGCAAGTCGCAGAGTCTTCTTGCCGGTTTCTCCGTATGCATGCGTTGGGATTCGGGGTGTGTCGGTAGATCCGTGACGCCTGACGAGTGCTGCGGACGAACCTGCGCCATTGCGCGCTGGATGCAAGACATCGTTGCCGGTTCAGGGCAACCGCAGGTTGCGTACTGGGTTGTTGGACGCAATGTGCAGCAGCTGACGCTTCGCTGCCGCCGCTGCCGCCAGGGTGATCAGTTGCAGTCTGCCTGGTCGATGCGCCGGTATGGATTTGCGTTGACTTGGACTAAGCATCTGGCGCAATATGCCCTGACAGAAGCAACGTCGCGCCAGCGCGATCCACCAAGGCTGATGGAAGAAGGGCCTCGGTGCCAAGGTTGGAGGAGTCACGCCGTGAGCCGCCACGCTTTCGTCGCCATGCCTTTTGGAAAGAAGTTTGGCCATGATGGCGTGGAAGTAGACTTTGATCGCGTCTACGCCGAACTGATACGCCCGGCGCTGGAAAATGCCGGTTGCCGGGTGTTCCGGGCTGACGAGGAGCAGCAAGCAGGTGACATCCGCACCGACATGTTCCAGGAACTGCTGGTGTCGGACCTGGTCGTCGCAGATCTGACTCTGGACAATCCGAATGTCTGGTACGAGTTGGGTGTACGCCATGCGCTGCGCGCCCGTGGTGTTGTGCTGATCCAGGGTCCACGTCCCTACCAGCCGTTTGACATCTATACCGATCGCAAGCTGCGCTACACGCTGAAGGACGGCGCACCCGACCCAGCGACCCTGGAGCAGGAGAGCGCCAGACTGACAGACATGGCCCGTGCCACGCTGGATAGCGCGAGTGCTCGGAAGATCAGCCCGGTCTACGCACTGCTGCCCCATCTGCAGGAGCCAGACTGGCGCAAGCTGGAACTCAACCGTCACAACGAGTTCTTCGAGCGCTATCGAGAATGGGCGGGACGTGTCAACATCGCACGGCGCAAGCGGCTGCCAGGAAACATACTGGTTCTGGCGGAAGAGACGCCAACTTACGCACTGACTCTGGAAGCGCGACGCACTGCAGGCAACAGCCTCCTCGCGACTGGAGATTTTGGATTTGCGCTGGAGCAGTTCGATACGGCTCTGAAGGTTGACCCGGAAGACATCGAAAGCAGGCAGAAGCGGGCAATCTGTCTGGGGCGAGTGGGCAGGAGTGAAGAAGCGCGAGAGGTCCTTGACAGGCTATCCGAGCAGTACCCCAACGACGCCGAGACCTGTGCACTGCAAGGCCGTATCGCCAAAGAGGACTGGCTGAAGCGTTGGCAGCGTCCAGGAGCGAACCCCGATCAGATGCGGACGGATGCTGCCGCAGCCGACGCCCACCTGCACGAGGCGATCATGCGATATCGCCAGGCCTTCAGGCTTGCGCCCAGTCACTACTATTCCGGGATCAACGCACTGGTGCTCAGCGTGCTGCGTGAGCACCTGAGCGGTAGGACGGAGCCGGAGAAAACGGACATGGTCCGTGCCGGCATTCGCTGGGCCCTGGGATGTGCGTTGGAGCACCAGCGTGATGATTACTGGGCCCTGGCGTCTCTTGCCGAGGCACGGTTGGTGAGCCCGCAGCCTGAACTCGCTGTCGAAGACTGGCGTGCCGCAACGGTTGCCGCCCAGGGCCGCTACTTCGAACTGGACTCATCACGGCAAACCCTTCACATATTGCGGGACTTGGGGTACCGACCCACGGAGACAGCAGCTTCCCTGGCTGTGCTGGAGGCGGAGATCAAGGCGTCGGAACCTCCATTCATGCCGCGTCAGGTCTTCCTGTTTTCCGGGCACATGATGGACGCACCCGGACGCGAGTCTCCGCGCTTCCCACCAGCGCTGGAGGGCGTCGTTGCGCAACGCATCAGTGAAACGCTGGATTCAGCAGGCGCCGGACCTGGGGACATAGGGCTTTCGCAGGCCGCCGCAGGTAGTGATCTGCTGTTTCTGGAAGCCTGTGCGAGGCGTGGGATGCGCAGCCACGTACTGCTTCCCTTCGCCGAACCCGAATTCATTCAGCGGTCCATCCTTCCTTCCGTCAATGGCGAGGGCTGGCGTGGACGCTGGCTGGCCTTGCGCGACAAGCTGGCGCTGGCACCGCGCCTCATGTCTGAAGAGCTGGGTCCGGCTCCTGACGGAGCCAGTCCTTATGAGCGCTGTAATCGGTGGTTGCTGTATACCGCGCTGGCTTGGGGCCAGGAAAAGGTACGTTTCATTTGCCTGTGGAATGGTGGGGCAGGTGACGGTCCTGGCGGGACTGCTCATATGTACGAAGAGGTGAATCGTCGTACCGGTCAGGTGACGTGGATCGATTCGCGCACGCTGGAGGAGCCGTAAACAGAGTCGCCGGCGGATCGGGGTCACAAATCTCACGGAGATCACGGCTATAGCCAAGCGTATTGGCGCAACAGAAGGCTCACGTGCATCAGCAAGCATGCACGAAAACTGGGCTCGCAACCATTGGAGGATCAGACCATGGCGCTCGCTGACCGAATTGTCGAACCCGGACCAAAAAAGATTCTGGCTTGTGATGGGGGCGGGATCCGCGGCCTGATATCCGTCGAAATCCTGGCGCGGCTGGAGTCTGAATTACGCAGGAGAAAGGAGCAATCTGACCTTGTGCTGGCTGATTTTTTTGATTTCGTATGTGGCACCAGTACGGGTGCCGTCATCGCCGCCTGCATTGCTGCGGGTATGTCGGCCAGTCAAATCCGGGACTTCTATGTGGGCAGCGGCAAACAGATGTTCGACAAGGCATTCATCCTGACACGGTGGACGCACTACAAATACAACGACGAGCCGCTGGCACGCAAGCTGCGCAAGGAATTGAATCAGGCACTGGGGTACGAACCCAAGGCCCCCTGGGCCACTCTGGGAGATCAGCATCTGCGCACGGTCTTGATGATGGTTTTGCGCAATCACAGCACCGACTCACCCTGGCCGGTGTGGAATAACCCATTCGCTCTGCACAACCGGCGCACCAAGGTCGATGGCTCCACACGGCACAACTGCAACCTGAACTTGCCCTTATGGCAGTTGCTGCGCGCGAGCACCGCGGCACCTACCTACTTTCCACCGGAAGTGGTAACGCTGGCAAAAGATACCCCGGACGAAAAGACTTTCATCTTTGTGGATGGCGGCATAACCACATACAACAACCCTGCATGGCTGGCGTTCCAGATGGCCACCGCTGCTCCTTATGGGGTCAATTGGCCGACCGGCACGGACCTGATGCTCCTGGTGTCGGTAGGTACCGGTAACGCGTCAACTGAATTGCCCGATCTGGACCCTCACGCCATGCACAAACTGCACGCTGCGAGCAACGTTCCTTCCGCACTCATGAACGCAGCCACCGCAGGCTGGGACATGGCCTGCCGCACAGTGGGTGCGTGCCGTTTCGGGCCTGCAATCGACCGTGAGTTTGGCGCCATGACGATGACCGACGGCAAAGCCAATTTCAACGGCCCCAAGTTGTTCAGCTATGTTCGCTACGACCCGGAGCTGACGCGCGCCGGTCTCAGGGAGCTGGGGATTGAAGATGTGAAACCGGAAGACATCCGAATGTTGGACTCCATCGGCCATCTCGAGCAACTGCAGCGCGTCGGAGAGGCGTATGCAAGCCGCTTCGTCATCCCGGAGCATCTCTTACCGTTTGCCTGAGCGAAATCCTTGCAGCCTTCCACGGGCATCGCGCCTCAAGACCAAGATCTGGCAGCAGCGCAGAGCTTGTAGCTGACCGCTTCAGAGCCCCACACGGTAGACGTCAGAAACAGGGAGACAAGACTCATGGCCGCACGGCGCAAGAAACTGCGCATCATGATCTCCAGCCGCTGCAATGACTCGTTCGATGGCAGGAAGATGTCGGGTGTTCGCAGGAGCCTGAAAAGCCATCTGGAGGCGCTGACGATCTTCGGTGCTCCGATACTGGAAGTCTGGATCAACGAGGATGAACCGCCCCAACCCGGTTCTGCAGACAGTTGGGACACCTGCCTCGAGACCGTGCGGGATTGCGATGTCCTGCTCGCCTTGTCTAACGGCAACGCAGGCTGGGCCAGGCAGGACAGCGACATTGGTATCTGCCATGCTGAACTCATGGAAGGCCTGCGATCGGTTCCTGCCAAGGTGCGACTGGTGGAGCTTGAACCAGCAACCGTGGAGAGCCTAGGCGACGCACCGCGCAACCAGCGATTCCGTGAATACTTGGACTCGCAGAAGTTGTTCAGCGGGCGGCGAGCGACCAACCAGAAGGATCTCACTGCACAGGTCGAAAAGGCCGTTCGTGAGGTTCTGATCACACTGGCCCAAGCTGGCGTGCGCGATGCCGGCCGGGAACGATTCGACAGCGGGCAGGCGCTGGACTGGACGCGCATGAGTTTCTCGCAGCGCGCGGCTCAGATGCGGATGATCTTGCGGGAGACGATTGCCCAACGCAGCGGCTCGAATGAGCGAGGCGACCATGTGACCTTTCGGTTACACGGGCGACACATCTTGTGCGTTGCACATGCGATTCCCGCGGCACTGGGCGTGGCAGCAGCTGCAGAAATGGTGGGGCGCCCGTTCCTTGCGGACTACTTGCTTGCGCCGGTGCTCGACGACCCGAAGCTCAAACCGATCGGTCCGTTGCACATCATCGCGTGCCACCGGAACGCCACCGAGACCCAGGCCACGCGGTTGCTCGGCTTCCCGGATGCCACGGTCGTCTCAACCCAGTTCGGCATCTTCGTCGCAGACGAAATTCGCAAGGTCCAGTTTGCGTTCATCACTCATTGCCGTGACAGCACCACCACCCGACACAACGTGCAGCGCTTCTTCGAGTGGCTGGATCGGTCCGGCGAAGGACACCAGGTCGTACGACGCGCTGCTTCGAGGGCGCGCATCGTCAAGGCGATTGCTACTGAAAATCTGACGGGTTCTAAAAATTTCCAATAATTGTCTGAAGAAGATTTTATGCCAACTTTGCGCCATAAAAGCGATTAATAGGAATCCAGCCGTCTTAATAATCGCCGGACTCAGTGTAATCATACGCGTTTTTTAATTTCCACCCGAGCTCCGTTTGCCCGAACCAGCCACATTCATATTTGCGAACGACGGCCAATCAGAGACAGTGACATGACGCTGAAAGCTTCTATTCAAGGCGCCTTCAATATAAATACCGCGCCATCGCGTGCCAAGATCTCTTGGGGTTTGATCTTCGGCTATGATATATTCATATCATTTGCGCTTGGAAATCCTCCGAGAGGCACTAGAAATTATGCCTCAGATCTTGCTCGTCGGTTACGAGAAAACGGTTTCGTTATCTTTTTCAGCGACGACGAGGCACCCGCAGGATACGAGCTCGATCCAACGATCCGAAAGGCTCTGCGGCGAAGCAGAAGTCTCGTTGTCATCGCCAACCACGGCACCTTGGAAGAGCCGGGATACGTGCGTACCGAGGTTCAGGAATACAAACGCGCTCGACCCAATGGCGTGATCATAGTAATCAATGTAGACAACGCATTACAGAATCCCAACCTGAAGGAGAGCACAAGAACATGGCTCCCATTCGAGAATCGAATATGGATCGATGAAACAGAGGTTTCCTGTGATTCTGGTCAGGTGGCAGACGACGTCCTTCGTCGCTTGGTCACAACACCTCGTGCAATGCGGTCGATATCCAGAATCCGTATTACGCTTACAAGTACATTCGTTGTATTGCTTTTGTTATTGACCTTGATCGCGATCTTGCGCCACAACGCTGTTCAAGAGCGTGATGGCGCTCGAGCAGCTCTGCTGGCCTCGTCCGCGCGGCAGGCCCTACTGCTGGCACGCGATGGCCGCACGCGCGAGGGTTGGGACGAGCTGGTAGGGGCGCTGGCGCAGGCACGGCCTGATGTGAACGGGCCGCTTCCGGAGGGCTTCCTGGATGCTGCCTTAACCACGCTGGTGGAGGATCGTCGTGGGCCCGATCTGCTGTTCGACACGAGCGCGCCGGCACCGCCCGAACAAGAGGAAGGCGGCAACATACCGCTGGCCTGGACTTTCGATGCGCGCGGTGCTCTCGTGGCCGTGGCTGCTGGTGCGCAAGTGGCCGTGTGGGCCACAGCCGACGGACACCGTCTAATGCAGACGACGTTGCCCTTCGTGGCCGAAAAGCTCACGTTCGCGGCTGATGGGGCGTTGGTGATAGCCGAAGGCGTGGAACCACCGCCTGAAGGCAAGGAAGGATCCGACACACCGCACGCTGCTGCCGTGGACGTGGCCAGCGGCCGCGTGACGGAATTGCCATTAACGTTGTGCCGACAGTGGGTGCCCTGCATCACCGGCCCGGGAAAAGTGAAGCAGTTGCGACCGTTGGCTGAATTGCCCGCAAACGGGTTGCCGCCGGGAACGGCGTTTGTTGCCGCCGCTGCCGACGAGACCTGGGTCGAGGGCGTGTCCGGCGAGCGGTTCATGCTGCTGCGCCGCGAGTCGACCGAAGGCAGTCGCAGTTGGTGGCTGGTCGACTATCAATCGGGTGGCGCTCTAGAGCTCAGGGTTCCGATAAAGCAGGCGGCGCCCGGCGAGGCACCCCTCGAGGGTGTCATCCAATACAGTGTGGCCAAGGACGCGCCCGTGCTGGTCGCAAGCAGCTTCGGCGACCCGACTCTAATGGTCTTTCCCATTCGGGCCGGGCCCGCGGCGCCGCAGCTGGTTTACGAAAGATCTCGCCAATTCAAGGCCCCCTTGGCTGCTGCGACGCAGGGCGCAGAGTTGGACCCCAACGGAACAAAGCTGAGGTATCAAAACTTCCGTTATGGCACCGGCACCGGTGTTGGGCAGGGGCGTACGACAGTGATCGATCTGGACAGCGGCCGCGAGTTGTGGGCACGTGGGGAAGGAGAAGTAGCCTGGGGCGAACATCTCGTTGCACTGCAGGAGTACTGGGCCGAGACGCAATTGCTGACGGCTGACACCGGTGCCACTTGGTTCAGCGTGCCCGGCAATCCCATGGGTTTCGATCCGACGGGCCGTATGCTACTGATGTGGGACATGGAAGAGGGAGGTCTCGAAGGCAGCGCCAAGGCCTCGCCGTGGTCCCGCGTATGGCTACTCGAGACCTTGCCTGTGCGCCAGTACGCGCGCGACCCACAAGGCCCAGCCAGCACTCGCAGCGCCTGCGTCTGGCCGCAGGATCTACGCTTCCTGGCGCTTGGAGAGCGCTACGACCGGCTTTGGAATCGAGACGATTGGCATCGCACGAGACAGACCGGCGCGGAGGAGGCTAAAGACGAGGTCGCGTTGGCCACGGTGCCTGAGCAGACGCGGGTGCAGTGGGTAAACCTGACGCCTCGCGGCAAGCGCTGGCAGTTGCACGCCGAAGACGAAGGCAAGGACACCATGTTGGATGCAGCGCAGGTGCGGGAGAAGTTTCCGCTGCTGGCCGCCGACCTGCGGTCGGGCAAGGATTTGCGCGCGGTCATCACCACCTCAGCCGACGGGCACTGGGGCGCCGTCGTCGTGAGTGTGGCGGACGAGGACACCACCTGCGAGGAGAGTTGGGCACGCTGGCGACTCCACAGCGGGCACGATCCGACACCGGTGAAGGCCGGCTGCACCACGGGCGAACTGCCTGGCCCAGGCGAGTTGCCGGCCGTATGGTTCCTACCGGCCAAGGGCAGTGCGCCGCAGCTTGCAGCCGTGCCGGCCGACACCTGTCGGTACGAGGTGCTGGAGCCAGAGGGCGACGAGGTGCGCGCTAGCGTGATCCCGGCGTTCGGTAACAACGTGCGGTTGGAACGCCTTACGTCTGACCTGCTCGCCGTTTACTCTACCGACTGGGACGGGGTCACGTCAGCCTTCCAGCTCCAAACCCTGGATTCGGCGCAGCCCGGCCCGGTTTTCATGCTCGCTGAGAGCAACGATGGTGGTGATGACGCTGCCAAGCCGGCGGCACTCAAAACCGCCTCGCGGACGCTGTTCCATCTCCGGACGTCGTCTGAGAACGGGTCAGGTGTGGGCTATGACGTGAACTTCGCGCCCGACGGCCGTACGCTGGACATACGCGGGTCTGACCGTACAGCCATACTGGGCGTGCCTCCGTGGGGCGAGCGGCTGCGGGACCGGCTACGGCAGGCCGTGCAAGCGCGCCAGCGAAATGCGAGGTGAGCTGACCTGCTCCCCTCCAGCCGTGCCAAGGAAAAGGAAGTGCAGTCCGCTCACCA
>CAYRHV010000073.1:0-10326 GCA_964424045.1 uncultured Ottowia sp.
TTCGTGCTCTCGGTTTATTACTTTCCCACCGGCGTGGTGGGGCGGCTGCGCGAGCGACGCCTGCGGCGCGGCTGATCACCGAGCACCTGTCGGGCCTTCACCGCGGCCGACGCCGCAGAGCCCTTGCCGCGGAGGCACGACAAAAAGGGAGCCACGCGGGCCCCCTGTTGCATGGGCATCAACGCCTGGTGCCTACTGCAGCTGCGCCTCCACTTCCTTGACCAGCTCGGCCCCGACGTCCGGCGTGAACAGGTCCCACACCGGCTGCACCGCCTGGCGCATGCGCACATATTCGGCGTCGCTGACCTCGTTCACCTGCAGGCCCTTGTCGGCCATCATCTTGCGCGCACCCTCGGCCTGCTCGCGCGCCACCTGGCGCTGGTAACTGCGCGCCTCCACGGCGGCGTCCTGCAGGATCTTCTGCTGCTCGGGCGTCAGCTGGTCCCAGAACTTCTTCGACGCCAGCGGAATGAAGGCGCCGTAGCTGTGGCGCGTGATCGACAGGTATTTCTGCACCTCGTAGAGCTTGAGCGCAGCGATCACCGCGTTCGGCGTGCCCTGGCCGTCGATGGTCCGGGTCTCGAGCGCGGTGTAGAGCTCGGGCACCGCCAGCGGCACCGGATTGGCGCCCAGCGCCTTGATGGTCTCCTGCGTGATCCGGGCCTGGATCGAGCGGAACTTCAGGCCCTTGAAATCTTCCACCTTGGCGATCGGGTGCTTGCTGTTGGTGGCGTTGAAGAAGCCGTTCTCCCAGTAGGCCAGGCCGACCAGGCCCTGCGCCGGCAGCAAGTCCATCAGCTTCTGGCCGGTGGGGCCGTCCAGCACCTTCTCGGCCTGCTCGGCGTTCTTGAACAGGAACGGGAAGTCCAGGATCTCGTAGGCCTTGACCATGCCGGTCAGCGTGGTGGTCTGCGGCACCGTGAACTCGATCGTGCCGCCCTGCAGCGCCGAGGTCACCTTCACGTCGTCGCCCAGCGCGCCGCCGTAGAAGGGCTTGATGTCGATCTCGCCGTTGCTTTTGGCCTTGACCAGCTCGACGAACTTGGCCACGCCCTGGCCCTGGTGCGACTTCTCGGGCAGGGTGACGGCGAACTTGCCGGTCACCACGGCCCAGGACGGGCCGGACAGGGCCGCGGCCAGCAGGCCGACCCAAACCGCGTTGCGAATCTTCATGACAGTCTCCTTGGTGTTGGAAGTTGAACGACGCGTCTTCAGCGCCACCACTCGGCCGGCACCGTGACCAGCGCCGGGAACAGGATCAGGATGATGAGCAAAACCAATAACGCCAGCAGGAAAGGGCCAATGCCGCGCGTGGCCTCGGACATGCTCACCTTGCCGACCGAGCTGACGACGTTGAGCACTACGCCGACCGGTGGCGTGATCATGCCGATCGAGCAGTTCATGATGAAGATCACGCCGAAATACACCGGGTCGATGTCGGCGGCCTGCACCAGCGGCAGGAACACCGGCGTGAAGATCAGCACGATGGGGATGAAGTCCAGCACCATGCCGGCGAAGAACACCACCAGCATCATTGCCGCCATCAGCACCATCGGGTGCTCCGACACGCCCTGCAGCCAGCCGCCGATCTGGCCCGAGATGTCGGTGATGGTGATCATGTAGGACGCCACCATGGCCAGCGCCGCCAGCAGCAGCACGACCGAGGTGGTCTGCGCGGTCGACAGCAGGCAGTCGTAGACGGCGCGCCAGCTCAGCTCGCGATACACCACGACGCCAACGAACAGGGCGTAGGCCGCGGCCACCACCGCCGACTCGGTGGGCGTGAAGATGCCGAAGCGCAGGCCGCCGATGATGATCACCGGCATCATCAGCGCCCAGCCGCCCTGTCCCAGCAGGCGCAGGCGCCGGCCCCAGGGCACGCGCGGTGTCACCGCCGCCCGCTGATGCCGCGCCACGAACCACCAGGCGACCACCAGCGACAGGCCCATCAGCACGCCCGGCACGATGCCGGCCAGGAACAGGCGCGTGATCGAGACGTTGGCGACGACACCGAAGATCAGGAAGCCGATCGACGGTGGAATCACCGGCGCGATGATGCCGCTGGCCGCCATCAGGCCACAGGCGCGCGCCGGGTCGTAGCCGGCCTGCTTCATCATCGGCACCAGGATGGCGGCCAGCGCCGCCGTGTCGGCCACGGCCGAGCCCGACAGGCTGGCCAGCAGGATGCCGGCGCCGATCGCCACGTAGCCGAGGCCGCCGCGCAAGTGGCCGACGAAGGCGCTGGCCATCTCGACGATGCGCCGCGACAGGCCACCGGCGTTCATGAACTCGCCGGCCAGGATGAAGAACGGCACCGCCATGAGCACGAAGTTGTCGGCGCCGGAGATCGCGTTCTGCACCACGATCTGGGCGTCGAACTGATTCGTCACCAGCATCAGCGCGACGCCGGCGTACATCAGGGCGAAGGCGATCGGCAGGCCGATGGCGATCAGCCCCAGCAGGGTGCCCAGGAACACCAGGGCCGTCACGGGCGGTCGCTCCCGTCAGGGCCCGCACCGTCCGGGCCGATGCGCTCGCTCAGGTCCTCGATGCGGTCGCCCAGGTCCTTGGTCAGCTGGCGCTCGTCACCGCGCAGGGCGCGCCAGATGTTGTTGCAGACCGGAAACACCAGCGCCACGCCGAACACCACACCCACGCCGTAGAGCCAGGCGTAGGAAATCCCCAGCACCGGGTAGGTGTTGCCCAGGTTGACGCGCACCTGTTGCCAGCCGCCGACGACGAAGATGACACAGCCGGCCAGGATCAGCAGGCCGTTGAAGGCCGCCACCAGCCCCCGCGCGCGGGGGCCGAGCCGGCGTTGCAGGGTGTCGAAGCCGATGTGGATGCGGCGCCCCGAGGCCAGCACGGCACCGAGGAAGATCAGCCAGACGAAGAGCAGGCGCGACAGCTCCTCGGACAGGGCGATGCCCGAGTTGAAGGCGTAGCGCAGCACCACGTTGCCGAACACCAGCACGCCCATCAGCGCCAGGCTGGCGACGATCAGCACTTCGAAGGCCCGTGCGGCCCAGCGCGCCAGCCGCTCCGTCATCCGGCCTCCCGCCAGCGCCCGTCATGGGGGATGTTGCTTGTTCTGCCCACGCCGCATTGGACGGCCTGGAGCGCCGGCCTTCAATCGGTTTTTACCCCCGGTCGAGGCCGGCGGCCGACGGCTCGCCGCGGTTCAGCCTAAATCCGGCAGTTGGATGTGCCTGCCAGTGCCGCCCGCGGCGTGCCAGGCAAGAGTGAGCGCCGCGGCTCCAAAGGCGCCTGCGCGCCTTTGGACTGCGCGAACGGGCCCAGCCTCTGGCTGGGCCGCACCCTGCAAGGGCGAGGAGGCCGCGCACTGGTGTGCGCCACGACGAGCAACGCCGCATGGCGCGGCGCGGGTGGTGCTGGCGGGCGCATAGCGCTCTCACCCAACAGGTGAACCTCAGCGGTGCAGCCGCAGCCAATATTCATGCGGGTTTCAAGACGACGATCAGCGGTCAACTGCCGGATTTAGGGTCAGTAGCGGTAGATGGCCGCCAGTCCGGTGTCGGTCGGCATGCGCGCCGAGGGCACCATCACCACCTCGCCGCCACTGGCCAGCACCTGCTGCGCGATGTCGTCCAGCAGGTCGTCCACGTCGGGCCGACGCAGGGCGTCGGGATCGATGGCGCCGCTGGCCAGGTCCAGCCGGCCGGGCACGCGGCGCTCGGCGTCGACCAGCAGGGTGGCCACGCGCCCGGCCACGGCGCTGCGCGCCACCTGGGCGACGTCGCTGGCACCCCGCTCGTGCGCATAGCCGGCCTCGTAGCGGTCCACCAGGCCCTGCAGGCGCGCCAGGTAGCCCGGCTCGATGGCACGCCAGGCCTGCTCGCGCAGTGCCTCGGGTGCCAGGGTGTCCGGATGCACGCCAATCGAAGCCTCCAGCAGCTGCGGATTGCGGCTCCAGGCACGAAAGCGCGCCAGGTTCTCCGGCAGGCCGGCCAGCAGCAGCGGGCTGCCGGATGGGCGCGAATGCTGCTCCAGCACGGCCTGATCAACGGCGCGAAAGAAGCGCTCCATCGCCGTGTCGACGATGTCGCTGTCGGAGCCGGCACCGTGCAGCACGCCGGCCTGGCCGGCCCGCGCGGCCCAGGCACCGACGTAGCGCTGGTGCTCCTGCTCGCCCAGCACGTCCCGGCTGGTGCGCGGAAAGCCTGCCGGCAGCTCGACCTCGTCGAGCTGGTCACGGTTGCCCTCGAACAGCCGGATGCGCTCGCGGTCGATGCCCAGCACGTGGTAGCGGTCGGCCGACTGCAGGATGCGGATCAGCGGCTTGACGTGAAAACTCTGCGCCACCACCGCCAGCTCGGGCACCGGCCGCTGCAGCCGGTAGACGCGAAACAGCTCGGCCGAACCCAGCACCGCCAGGCCGTCGCGCAGCGGCCCGCGCCAGAAGCCGGCATCCTCGGCCAGCTGGCGAAACGGCCGGATCCAGGGCTCGACGTCGCCACTGGCGTATTCGCGCCGCAGCGACGCCTCCAGTTCGTCCACCAGGTTGCGGAAGCGCAGCGCGTCCTGCTGGCGCCCCGACATGGCGCGGTGGGTGGGCTGGTAGAGCGACAGGCAGACGGCGCCCTGGTGGCCCTGCAGCTCGGCGCTGAAATCATGAAACAGCTGGTCCATCATGAACTCCTGGTTGAGGCAACGCTGAACAAGTCCCTCGCGAGCTGCGGCTATTGCCGCGCCTTGCCCATGCAGGACGCGCCCCATCACGGAGACTTGTTCAGCGTCGCCTGAAACAGTGAATCGGGGGCCAGCCCAGGGCATCTGTCAGCACCGCGCGGCTGGCAGCCTGGCGCGTGCATCACGCGCCTCATACATGTACCTGGGGCCGGTTCGCTGGTTCTCAATCCAGGTCGACCACGTCGAGGCCGGCCATCACCACGATCAGCGGGCGCAGCGTGTGCTGCACCACGATGGTGCCGCGCTGGTCGCGCAGCACCTCGTGCAGGCGGCGGTAGACGTGTGGGCTCTCGTCGACATCGCCGCCGCGCACGATGACGCCGCGCGCCTGGATCCAGTCGTCCATCATCTGGCGCGTGACCGCGCCGCGCCCGCGCCCGCGGCGGCCACGCCGCGCGCCCCGGGCTGCCGTGCGGCTCATCACGCGCCCGGCGCCGTGCACGGTGCTGAACAGCGCCTGCTGCTGCAGTTCGTGAATCGGGTCCGGGCCTGCGCCGGCGGCGCTCTCGTAGCCGGCGACGATCACCGCGTCGTCGCCCATGGAGCCGCCGATGAAGCCGCGCTGACCGGGAAAGGCCGGCGTCGCGCCCTTGCGCACCACGATCAGCTCCTGGCCGAAGTGCTGCTCCTTCCAGGCGTAGTTGTGGTGGTTGTGCACCAGGTCGAGCTCACGCCCACCCAGGAGCTGCACCACCTTGCGCGCCACGTATTCGCGCCCGGCATAAGCGTAGCGACCGGCCAGCTCCATCGCCGTCCAGTAGCGCTGGCCGAGTGCCGAATCGAGGTCCAGCAGCACCTCTCGCTCGGGCACGCGCTGGTCCCAGGGCATGCCCTGTGCCAGCGCCATGAAGCCCGAGGCGATGGCGTGGCCGAGCTGGCGGCTGCCGAAGTGCACGCCGACCCAGACGTGGTCGTCTGCCGTCTCGGCGAACACGTCCACGTAGTGGTTGCCGCTGCCCACGGTACCGAGCTGGGCACGCGCGATCTCGCGCAGGCCCTCGCGCGCGTGGTCGGGCAGTGCATCCCAGGCCTCGCCCTCGAACAGCGGGTGGTCCACCGGCGCGTCGGCCTGCTGGTTGGTGCGCCCGAGGCCGAAGCTGATGGTGTCGGTGATCTCGTCGGCGATCTCGACCCGCTGGCGGGGCGAGAAGTCGGTTGCCTTCAGGTCGGTCCGGATGGCGCAGTTGCCACAGGCGATGTCAAAACCCACGCCGACCACCGACACCTGCTGGCGGTAGGCGGCGACGCCGCCGATCGGCATCACGAAGCCGACGTGGCCATCCGCCATCAGGGCCACGCGCTCGGCGCGCCGGGCCACCTCCCTGAGCTGGGCCAGGGTCTGCTCGTCATGCGAGCCGAAGATGAGCATGCGGCCTCCTGTCGACGTCGATGCTCGCAGCCGGGCCACCGGCTGATTGCTGTGAAACGGCAGCTGCGCAGGCAGCTCGCCTCGAGCCCGAAACCGTGCACTCGAACCGCCGGCCGTCCACTCCGACAAACTGGAAGCAGGGCCCGGGAAACGGGCCGATCACCAGCTCATCGGCTCACCGGCTCAATCGGCGTGCCGCGTCGGCCAACCCTGCAAGTGCCTTTCGGCGAGCTCCGTCAGCGCAGCCAGCCAGGCCGGGCTGTCGTTCAGGCCGGGAATATATTCGCATGCCTTGCCGCCAGCGTCCAGGAAGGTCTGCCGGCCCTCGATTGCGATTTCCTCCAGCGTTTCCAGGCAGTCGCTGACGAAGCCCGGGCACACCACGTCCACGCGCGGCGTGCCGGCCTGCCCGAGCTGGCGCAGCGTGGCGTCGGTGGCCGGCCCGATCCAGCGCGCGCGGCCGAAACGCGACTGGAAGGTGAGTACCCAGTCGCCCTCCCCCAGCGCCAGCCGCTCAGCCAGCCGGCGGGCCGTCTCGCGGCACTGCTGCAGGTAGGGATCGCCCGCGTCCACCATGCGCTGTGGCACGCCGTGAAAGCTGATCACCAGCCGGCTCGGCCGCCCCTGCGCCATCCAGTGGCGCTGCACGCGGTGCGCGAGCGCGCGGATGTAGCCCTCGTCATCATGAAAGCTGCCAACGAAGCGCAGCTCGGGCACGTGGCGCGTGCGCTGCGCCCAGGCCGCCACGGCATCCACCACGCTGCCCGTGGTGCTGCCCGAATACTGCGGATACAGCGGCAGCACCAGGATGCGCGTGCAGCCGCGCGCCTTGAGTGCGTCAAGCTGGGTGTCGATCGCCGGCTTGCCATAGCGCATCGCCAGGCGCACGCTGACGTCGTGTCCGCGCTCGCCCAGGTAGCCGCGCAGCAGCTTCGCCTGGCGCTGGCTCCAGACCAGCAGCGGCGAGCCCTCGGGCATCCAGATCGATTGGTACTTGGCCGCCGATTGGGCCGGGCGCCGCCGCAGGATCACCCCATGCAGGATGGGTCGCCAGAGCGCGCGCGGCAGCTCCACCACGCGATGGTCGTCCAGGAACTGGGCCAGGTAGCGGCGCGTGGCGGCCGCGGTCGGCGCCTCGGGCGTGCCCAGATTGCACAGCAGCAGCCCGGTGCGCCCCTGGGGGTCGTGGGGCCCTTCGGGCTCGGGTCGAAAAAACGGCATGCGCTATTCTCGGGCATGCTCGATGCCCGCCGCATTCGTGCCATCACCCTGGATCTGGACGACACGCTGTGGCCGGTGTGGCCCACCATCCGGCGCGCCGACGCCATCACACGCGACTGGCTGGCGGCGCAGGGCGCCCGCAACGCGGCGCGCCGCGCAGCCGATGCGCAGACCGCCATGCAGGCGCGCCAGCGCGTGCTGGCCGAGCAGCCCGCCATCGCCCATGACCTGGGCGCGCTCAAGCGCGCGGTGATCCGCACCCTGCTGGTCGACAGCGGCGACGACCCGGCACTGGCCGAGCCAGCCTTCGAGATCTTCCACCGTGAACGCCAGCGCGTCACCCTGTTCGACGACGCGCTGGAGGCCCTGCAGTTCCTGGCCGCGCGCTGGCCGCTGGTGGCCCTGTCCAACGGCAACGCCGACGTCGCGCAGACCGGCGTCGGCGCATTCTTCACCAGCGCCGTGTCGGCCGCTTCGGTCGGCGTGGCCAAGCCCGATGCGCGCATCTTCCACGCCGGCGCCGCGGCGGGCGGCGTGGCTCCCGACGAGGTGCTGCACATCGGCGACGACGCCGAGCTGGACGCCGTCGGCGCGCTTGCCGTCGGCATGCAGGTAGCCTGGCTCAGCCGCGACGGCGACGCCTGGCCTGCCGCCCACCCCGAACGGCCTCACGCCGTGGTGCACGACCTGCGCATACTGTGCCGCCTGCTGGACTGAACGTCCGCACACATTCAAGCAGACCGACCTGCCGCGCTGGCTGTCATGGTTCAACGAGTTATTTACCTACAAACGCCTGCCCAAATAAACCTTCAGATGAAGGCAGGAGCAAACTTCAGTAGGCACAAACGGGAGCTCACCAAGGCCGCGCGACAAATGAACGGATAACTCAGAATTTTTCTTAGAGTGACCGGACTGGTGGACGCTCTTGAAGACTCCAGCATCATTCACCCGAGACAAACAATGAGCTGGCGAAGCGTCCCTACTAGAATGCTCGGCCGGGCACGCCATCCACAAGCAGTGCGGTTCACAGAGGATGACACGACGATGCATTGGGTCAAGACGGTCTTCAGGAAATACGCCATCTTCCAGGGCCGTGCGCAACGCGCCGAATACTGGTACTTTGTGCTGTTCTACGTCATCGTCTACACGGTGCTGGGCTTCCTGGACGGCTCGCTGACGCGGCCGGGGGACGAGTCGCCGTGGGGGCTCCTCACCAGCGTGTTCGCGCTCGCCACCCTGGTTCCGTCGATCGCGGTCAGCGTGCGCCGGCTGCACGACACCAACCGCAGCGGCTGGTGGATGCTGGTGATGTTCGTGCCACTGATCGGGCAGCTCGTGATGCTGATCTTCATGGTGCTGGATGGCACGCCCGGCGACAACCGCTTCGGGCCGAATCCGAAGCAGCAGGTGGCGGCATTGTCGGGGCCACCTGGCGCGGTCTGAGGCCGAATCGGCCCGCGCCCGCCTGGAAATGCAGATTGCCCGCCTCGAAGCCGCGGACCAGAATGACTGGCTGGCCTTGCGCCGTGCCCTCTGGCCCGACACCCCGCCGGACAGCCACCGGCGCCAGATCGCAGGCCAGCTCGCGGCCCCCGGGCGCTGCGCGGCCTTCACGGCCCGCGACGCCGCCGGCCAGGCCCTCGGCCTGGCCGAAGTCTCGCTGCGCAGCGACCACGTGAACGGCACCCACACGTCGCCGGTCGCCTTTCTGGAAGGACTTTACGTCCTGCCTGCAAGGCGCTGACGCAGGCCGTGATCGACTGGGCACGGACACGGCAATGCCGCGAGCTGGCGTCCGACACCGCACTGACCAACCGCGCCAGCCGTGCCGTGCACCAGCGGCTGGGCTTCGGCGAAACCGAGCGCGTGGTGTTCTTCGTGCAGCCGCTGGACTGAACCTGAATCCGGCAGTTGACCGCTGATCGTCGTCTTGAAACCCGCATGGATGTTGGCTGCAGCTGCACTGCTGGGGCTCACCTGCCGGGTGAGAGCGCTATGCGCCCACCAGCACCACCCGCGCCGCGCCATGCGGCGTTGCTCGTCGTGGCGCACACCAGTGCGCGGCCTCCTCGCGTCTTGCCTGGCACGCCGCGGGCGGCACTGGCAGGCACATCCAACTGCCGGATTCAGGCTGATCGATCAACCCTGCCGCCGGCCCGCGATCCCTTGATTTCGGGTCACTCCACCCCATATGTACTACGAACTGGAACTGGTGTTCCGGCCTGGATCAAGCGGCTGTCCGAGGTCACGGCCTGTCGGCCGAAAAACCTCGGGAACCCAGCCATCCATGCCGCCTCCGGCCGTCAGGCCACAACCCCGCCCACATCGGGCTGCGTAAGTCGACAGGAGATCTGCCATGCTGACCGTGAATGTGCCGGTAGAAGAGTTCACCACCCCCGACCCGATCACCGCCCGCGAGAACATGACCATGGACGAGTTGCGCGAGCTGATGGAGCGCCACGACATCCGCCACCTGCCGGTGCTGCGCGGCGAGGACGTGGTGGGGCTGATCAGCGAACGCGATGTGCGGCTGATCTCGGGCCTGACCGCCACCGAGAAGCTGCAGATTCGTGCCAGCGACATCATGGCCACCGAACCGCTGACCGTGAACGCCTCCGTGCCGCTGCAGGAAGTGGCCTTTCAGATGGCCAGCCAGAAGGCCGGCAGCGCCATCGTCAGTGACGAGGATGGGCGCCTGCTGGGCATCTTCACCGCGATCGACGCACTGAACGCCCTGGTCGAGGTCTGCCGCGGCACCGGCACGCGCTGGACCCACAACGGCTAGAAGCGCCCTGGGGTGCACCCGGACCGGATGGCGCCATCCGGCCGGCAGCTGATCCGCACCACGTGCCACGGCCAGTCGCGCGCGGGGTGGCACAAAGACCCCGGAGCCATGGCCCCGAAACCCGCACCCCCGGTGGCCGGGCGCCAGTTGCGGCAGAATGAATCGGTCATTCATTCAAAGGAGAACCCCATGGCCGATACATGGCTGAGCAGCCTCATCACCGCCACCCCGCAAGAGGGCT
>CAYRHV010000074.1:0-9977 GCA_964424045.1 uncultured Ottowia sp.
GGGCGATGCCGCGTTCACGGGCCAGCGCTTCCTCGTGCTGGCCGAACTGCTCGCGGAACCAGCGCACCAGCCAGAAGCCGCGCGTGATCTGCACCTCCGGGCCGTAGTGGCCGGGCACGGCGGCCGGATAGGGCGGGATGAAGCGCGTCGCCTCCAGGTAGCGCGCGCTGGTGATGCTGGCCGTGGCGGCGGTGCCATAGGACAGGCAGGCGACGTCGGGCGTCAGGCAGCCGGCGCCCAGCACCTCGCAGGCCTTGTCGGCGGCGCCGGCGATGACCGGCAGGCCGGCCGGGATGCCGGTGTCCTGCGCCGCCGCCGCGCTGACCTGGCCCAGCAGCGCGCCCGCCGGCAGCAGCTCGGGCAGCATGGCGCGGCGCACCGGCAGCGCATGCCACTTCCAGTCCCAGGGCGCGGCCCAGCGCCCGCGGCGGTAGTCGAACGGCAGGTAGCCGACCTGCGAGGCCACCGAATCGGCCAGCCGCCCCGTCAGGCGCCAGTTCAGGTAGCCCGACAGCAGCAGGAAGTGCGTGGTGCGGGCCCAGGCCTCGGGCTGGTGCTGGGCCATCCAGCAGGCCTCGGCCTCGTGCTGGAAGTGGCGCACCGCGCCGCGCATGCCGATCGTCGCCAGCGCCGCCTCCCACCACCATGGCAGGCGCGGCGCGCGGGCGGCGCGGCGCTGGTCGAGCCAGATCATCGAGGGGCGCGTCGGCTGCAGCGCTGCGTCCAGCGTCACCGGCACCGCACGCTGGGTGGTCAGCACCACGCCGGCGATGCGGTCCCTGGCGTTGTCGCTGCCGGCCCAGAGCTGCCGGCAGGCGGCGCCGATGTGCTGCCAGAAGGCCTCGGGCGCGCATTCCATCCAGCCGGGCTGCGGCGAGCGGTAGCTGTCGATCGGCACCTGCGCGCGCGCCCGCAGCTCGCCCCGCAGGTCGAACAGCAGGGCGCGCACGCTTTGCGTGCCGCAGTCGATGGCCAGCAGGAGCGGATCGCTCATTGCCGGATTTCCGACGCCAGGGGCGGTGCTGCGGCTGGGGACGGGCGCTTCATGGCTGGTTCTGGCGAGTCGCCAAGGGTAACCGTTGGCGGGGTGGTCAGACCCGCGCTGGTGCAAGATTGCGCCATGAACGCCAGCCTCTCCACTCCACCGCCACCGCCCGGCTTCCGGCCCTTTGCCGCGGGCGGCGAATTCATGCGCATCAACGGCCCCCTCCACCTGCTGCACGAGGGCGACGACGTGCGCATCGGCCTGCGCATCGAGACGCGCCACTGCAATCCCATGGGCGTGCTGCACGGCGGCATGACGGCGAGCTTCTGCGACATGCTGATCCCGCTGTCGGTGCACCACAAGCACCCCGACATGGGGCGGCGCTTCCTGCCCACCATCAGCCTGCAGGTCGACTACCTGGCGCCGGCGCCGCTGGGCGCCTGGCTGGAGGGCACGGCCGAACTGCTGCGCGCCACGCGCACCCTGGTCTTTGCCCAGGGCCTGGTGACGGCTGACGGCGTGCCTTGCGCGCGCACCAGCGGGGTGTTCAAGATCGGGCCGGAGATCGCGCCCGGCGCGCCGCCCTGACCGGGTGCGTGCAGGCGGCCCTATCATGGCGGCATGCAAGGAGTGCGCGATGAACGCTGACCCGAAGGTGCTGGCGCACCTGAACGAATACCTGTCAGTCGAGCTGACCGGCCACCGCCAGTACCTGCTGCATGGCGGGCTGTGCCGGCACTGGGGCTTCGAGCGCCTGGCGCAGCGCGAGCAGGCGTATGTGGTCGAGGAAACCGCGCATGCCCAGCGCATCCTGGCGCGCCTGCTGATGCTCGGCGGCACGCCGGCGCCGCGCGACGTGCGCCCCGTCGTCGGTGCCGATTCGGTGCCCGCCCTGCTGGCGCTGGATCACCAGCTGGTGAGCCACGCAATCACGCTGCTGCGCCAGGCGGTGACGCAGTGCGAAGACAGCCGCGACTACGACAGCCGCGCGCTGCTGGTGGAAATGCTGGACGATGAGGAGGGCCACCTCGACTGGCTGGAGACCGAGCAGCGGCTGCTGGCGCAGCTCGGGCAGGAGCGCTACCTGCAGGCGCAGCTGGGCTGAGATCCAATCTGGCTGACGCCGCGTCCGACCCGGATCCAGTCGCTCATTTGGCCAGCTCGCGCAGGACCGCGCGGTGCAGCTTCGGGCCCGCGCCAGTGCCCATGCCGGGGAGGCTGGCGTTGGCGTTCCGGCCACCCGACGCGTGGCTAGCGCTGCTATCCTTGCGCGCTGGCCCGCCGAACGTCCTGGACGGCGACCACTCAGGCGCCGCCGAGCGCGATGCTGCGTGGCGTGTGCGCGGGCCCGAGACGACCTGACGCTCCACCCCATGCCATTGCTCGAGGCCCATGGCCTGTCACGCTCCTTCGGCTCGACCCGGGCCCTGAGCGATCTGAGCCTGTCGATCGAGGCCGGCGAGATCGTGGCGCTGATGGGAGCCAACGGCGCCGGCAAGTCGACCTTCGTGAAGATCCTGGCGGGTCTGCTGGCGCCCGACGCCGGTCACATGATGTTCCGCGGCCGGCCCCACGCGCCGCGCAGTCCGGCGCAGGCGGCGCGCGCAGGCATCGTGACGGTGCACCAGTCGACCGATCTGGTGGGCATTCCAGGCCTGACGGTGGCCGACGCGCTGCTGCTGAATCGCTTCGTCGACCCAGGATCGCGCCTCTTCGTTTCGCGTGCCTGGGTGCGCGCGCAGGCGCGGGCGATGCTGGACGAGGCGGGGTTCGAGCTGCCGCTGGACCAGGATTTCGCGCAGTTGCCGGCCGCCAGCCGGCAACTGGTGGCGATCGCGCGGGCGCTGGCCTTGCGGGCCGAGCTGCTGGTGCTGGACGAGCCAACCGCCAGCCTGTCGATCGACGAGTCGCGGCGCCTGTATGCCACCCTGCTGGCGCTCAGGCAACGGGGCATCGCCATGCTCTACATCTCGCACCGTACCGCCGATCTGCAGGCGCTGGCCGACCGCGTGCTGGTGCTGCGCGGCGGGCGCGTGGTTGCCAGCCAGCAGCGCCCGGTGGACTTCGATGCCGCGATCGAGACCATGATCGGACGCCCGCTGGCCAGTGCCCGACCACGGGAGCGACGCACGCGGGGCGCCCCCATGCTGGAGCTGGTCGGCGCGCGCCTGCTGCCCGGCAGCGCGCCATTCGACCTGGTGGTTCATCGGGGCGAGGTGGTGGCAGTCACCGGCGTGCTGGGGGCCGGCAAGAGCCGGCTGCTGTCGGCGATTTTCGGCAGTGGGCGGCTGGCGGCGGGGCGCATGCGGCTCGATGGCCAGCCCTATCAGCCCGCCAGCCCGCGGGCGGCCATCGCCGCCGGCGTCGGCCTGGCGGCCGAGGACCGGCACCGCAGCTCGCTCATGCCGGTGGGCTGGCCGGGCGAGTCGATCGCCGCGACCATCGGACTGCCGCATCTGGCGCGCTGGTTTCCCTCCGGGCTGATCACGCCGCGCCGCGAGCGGGCCCGCGGCACGGCGGCGATCCGCGACTATGGCATCCGCGCCAGCGGCCCGGAGGCGTCGGTCTGGTCGCTCTCGGGCGGCAACCAGCAGAAGGTGGTGCTGGCGCGCTGGGATGCCGAGCCGGGCCGGCTGCTGCTGCTCGACGAGCCGTTCCAGGGCGTCGACGTGGGGGCGCGCCACGACCTGATCACGGCCATCCGCAGCCGGGGCGACCGCGCCACGCTGATCGCGACCTCGGATCCGGAGGAGGCGACCGAGGTCGCGGACCGGGTGCTGGTGCTCGATCACCACAGCCTCCAGGGCCAGCCATTGGAAGAAGAAGCCATCGCATGAACGCACCACCGTCCTCCGATGCAGCCGCTGTGCCGACCGCGCGCGGCGCCCCCAGCCTGCGCGAGCTGCTGCGCACCGGCGCGGTCTTCGTGCTGCTGCTGGCGCTGCTGGTGGGCTTTGCGCTGGCGCAGCCGGCCTTCATCCAGCTCAACAACCTGATGAGCATCCTGCAGGCGGTGTCGGTGGTGGCGATCCTGGGCACCGGGGTCACGGTGACGCTGGCGGTGGGCGGCTTCGACCTGTCGGTGGGCGCTGTCGCGGCCTCCAGCGTGATGGCGGCCAGCTACTGCATGGTGGTGTGGCAGCTGGGGGCGGTGCCTACCGTGCTGCTGGTGCTGCTGTTCGGGGCCGCGGTGGGGCTGATCAATGCCCTGCTGATCGTGCGCCTGAAGGTGCCCGACCTGCTGGCCACTCTGTCGATGATGTTCCTGCTCACCGGGCTGCAGCTGATCCCCACCGCCGGCCGCTCGATCTCGGCCGGCCTGATCCTGCCCGATGGCTCGACCGCGAGCGGCGCCTACGACCCGCTGTTCCTGCTGCTGGGGCGCTCCAGCCTGCTGGGGGTGGTGCCGTTGCCGGTGGTGGTGATGCTGGCGATTGCGCTGGTGCTGACGGTGCTGACCGAATACACGCGGCTGGGACGGCTGCTGTTCGCCACCGGCGGCAACGAGCTGGCAGCGCGCCTGGCGGGCGCTGCCACCGATCGACTCAAGGCCGTGGCCTACGTGATTTCGGGCACGCTGGCGGCGCTGGGCGGCATCCTGGTGGCGGCGCGCGTGGGGCGCGGCGACGTCTCCTCCGGTGCGTCGCTGCTGATGGATTCGGTGGCGGCCGCGCTGATCGGCTTTGCGGTGCTGGGCTTGCGCCGACCGAACGTCGTGGGCACCATCGTGGGCGCGGTCTTCGTGGGCGTGCTGCTGAACGGCCTGACCATGCTCAACGCGCCCTACTACACACAGGATTTCGTCAAGGGGGCGGTGCTGGTGGGGGCACTGGCACTGACCTACGGCGTCACGCGCGGGGTTCACTGACCCGACGCGCCTGCCCGGTTCTCCCTCGACCGCCTGTTCAATGGTTCTCTTGTTCCAGGAAAGTCAACTCATGAAAAACATCAAGAACATCATCAAGATTCTGACCAGCGCATTGCTGGGTACGGCGTTGGCCTGCGCCAGTGCCGCCGCCGCTGGCCTGCCGGGCGCGCCGGCACCGTTCGACCAGGGTGGCGTGCGCGTGGCCGTCGTCAGCTTCCTGGGCTCGGGCGACTGGTTGCAGGCCTTCGAGTCGGGCGTCAAGCGTCAGGCCGATGCGCTGGGCATCCAGCTCACGGTGGCCCAGGCGCGCAACGACAACGACACCCAGCGCAACCTGGTCGAACAGGCGATCAACCGCAAGGTGCAGGGCATCATCATCAACAATGGCCGGCCCGAGGTACTCAAGGACGTGGCCCAGCGGGCGCTGGATGCCGGCATCCAGGTGGTGGCCTATGACGTCGACCTGGACAACCCGAAGATTCCGCAGATCGAGCAGAGCGATGCCGACATGGCGCGCCTGGTGCTGGAGCAGGCGATCAAGGATCAGGGCCCGGGCTTCGTCGGCGGGGCCGTCTACGTCGCGGGCTTCGCCCCGCTGGATCGTCGCTATGCGGTCTGGCAGCAATTCGTGAAGGAGCATGGCCTGACCGAGAAGGCCACCTGGGGCGTGGTCAACGACACCGTGCCGGCCTCGGTGGCCGACCAGACCAAGGCGGTACTGCGGGCCAACCCCGACATCAAGGTCGTCTTCACGCCCTGGGACGAGTTTGCCAAGGGCGTGAAACTGGCGATCGACGAACTGGGCGTGGCCTCGAACGTCAAGATCTACGGCGTCGACACGTCGACCGCCGACATCCAGCTGATGCGCGAGAAGGACAGTGCCTGGGTTGCGACGGCAGCCACCAACGCCGCCGTCGTCGGCGAAGTGTCGGTGCGCGCGGTGGCGCTGTCGATCGCGGGGCAGTTCCCCGGCCGCTCGGTGATGCTGCAGCCCACGCTGGTGACGCGCGACGACCTGCTGCAGAACAACATCTCGACGATCGAGGAGCTGCAGCAGAAGTTTCCGGCGTTCCGCAAGAGCGACGCCGCCAGCGCGAGCTGGATCCCGGGCCTCAAGTAAGCGGCCTGCTGCCATGTCGCTTCCGGTCCCTGACCACGTCCGCAACATGCGGCTGCTGGCGCACTGCGACCTGGACGGGCGCGGCGACGGGCTGCAGCTGATGGTGCATCGGGGCTGGGCCTACGTCGGCCATCCCTGGTCGCGGGGCTTCTCGATCGTCGACGTGCGCGATCCGAGGCGCCCCGGGACCGTGTCCTACGTCCCGGCACTGCCCAATACCTGGAACATCCACCTGCAGACGCACGAGGACCTGCTGCTGGTCATTAATGCCCTGGACCTGTTTGCCGACGTCGAGACCTTCGCCAGCGAGAAGACGTACTACACCCAGTCCATGGGGCAGACGCTGGCGGGCGGTGCGCCGCGCCGCGCCTGGACCGCGGGCATGACGGTCTACGACATCTCGACGCCGGACCAGCCGCGCAAGATCGGGCAACTGGACGTCGATGGCGTCGGGTTCCACCGGCTCTGGTACGTCGGCGGGCGCTGGGCCTATGCCTCGGCGCTGCTGGAGGGGTTCAGCGACTACATCTTCGTCACCATCGACATGGCCGACCCGACGCGGCCGGTGCTGGCGGGGCGCTGGTGGCTGCCCGGCATGCACCAGGCGGGTGGCGAGACCCTGGCCGCGCCGCCAGGGCGACGCTGGGCACTGCACCATGCACTGGTGGCGGGCGACACCGCCTATGCCTGCTGGCGCGACGGGGGTCTGACGCTGCTGGACGTCAGCGACCGTTCGGCGCCGCGCCTGATCCGCCACCTCAACTGGTGCCCGCCCTATGGCGGGGGCACCCATTCGGCCCTGCCGCTGGTCGAGCGCGGGCTGCTGGTGGTGGCTGACGAAGCGGTGCTGGACAACGAGGAGGACGGGCGCAAGCACGTCTGGGTGTTCGACATTCGCGAACCCTCGAACCCGATCAGCATCGCCACCTTCCCGACCCCGGCCGAGGCCGACTATCCGGCGAAGCCGGGCCACTTCGGGCCGCACAATCTGCACGAGAATCGGCCGGGATCGTTTGTTTCCGACCGCCTGATCTTCGCCACCTGGCAGAACGCCGGCATCCGCGCCTTCGACATTTCTGACCCCTACCGCCCGGTGGAAACCGGGGCCCTGGTGCCCGCCGCGCCGCGCCAGATGACCGACCGGCGGCCCGGACGCCCGCGCGTGATCCAGTCGGCGGACGTGTTTGTGGACGCCAACGGACTGATCTACGCCACCGACTACAACGCCGGACTGGAGATCATCGAATACGGCGGCTGATGCGTGGGTCGGGCGGGCGCACCACGGTGTGCCGGCGCAACCAGTCGGCCAGGGCGTCCTCGGACAGGTCGCCGGCGGCGAGTGCCAGCATGGTGAGCACGCACTCGCCATCATCGGCCGTAAGCTCGTGACCGTTCAGCTGCAGGAACAGCTCAATAGCCACGAAAGCGGTGCGCTTGTTGCCGTCGATGAAGGGGTGGTTGCGCGCAATGCCCCAGCCATAGGCCGCGGCGAGCGCGACGGCGTCCGGTGCGCCGTAGCCGGCCAGGTTCTGCGGGCGTGCCAGGGCCGAATCCAGCAGCCCGACATCGCGCACGCTTTCCATACCGCCGTGTTCGGCCAGTTGCATGTCGTGGATCGCGAGAATGACATCGCGCTCGATCCAGACCCAGTCGCTCATTTGGCCAGCTCGTGCAGAACGGCGCGGCGTTTCTTCATGATGGTGCGTGCCACTTCCATCTGCCGGGCAAATTCGGGGTCGTGCTTGCTGATGCGCAGGCCGTCCGGTGTCTCGGTAACGTAGAGCAGGTCGCCTTTTTCGAGATTCAGGCGATGCAGAAGTTCGCGCGGAAACACGGCGCCAACCGAATTGCCGATCTGGGTGAGCTTGAGCGTGTGCATGATGGGCCTCGAATCGTTATTACAAGTGTAATACTGACGCGGTGATGCACGCAAGTTCAGGCGCCCTTACAGTTGCCGGGTCGTCCCTCCCACCCCCACCCGTGAACCTGTCCCGTGCCCTGATCCTGGCCGCCGGCCGCGGCGAGCGCATGCGGCCGCTGACCGACGCCACGCCCAAGCCGCTGCTGGCGGTGCGCGGCAAGCCGCTGCTGCAGTGGTGGCTGGAGGCACTGCAGCACAGCGGAGCGGACGAACTGGTGATCAACACCGCCTGGCTGGGCCAGCAGGTCGAGGACTGGGCGACGCGCTGGCAGGCCGAGCAAGCGGCGGCGCCGCGGTTGCACTTTTCACCCGAGGGCCGCGACTTCGGCGGCGCGCTGGAGACGGCGGGCGGCATCGCGCGCGCCCTGCCCTGGCTGGCGCCGCACGCCGGCGACGTGTTCGCGGTGGTAGCGGGTGACATCTACGCGCCCGGCTTCCGGTTCGACCCGGACACCGTGCAGCGCTTCATCGCCGGCGGCAAGCTGGCGCATCTGTGGCTGGTGCCGAACCCGCCGCACAAGCCGGGGGGCGACTTCGGCCTGGACGCCGACGGTCTGCTGCGGAACCTGCCGGCGCCGGATCCCGCAGTCGTCGCCGGACCGACCGGCGCGCCCCTGCCGCCGGGCCGCCCCACGGCGGGGTCAGCCCCCTCGGGGGGCAGCGCAACAGACGAAGTCGTGGAGCGTGGGGGCCCCGTTTTCACCTTCGCCGCGATCGGCCTGTATCGCCGCAGCCTGTTCGAGCTGCCGTGGAGCGACATTCCGCCGGGCAATCGGCAGGGCGTTGCGGCGCGGCTGGCGCCGCTGCTGCGCAAGGCAGCGGCCGCCGGCCAGGTCAGCGCCGAGCTGTACCGCGGGCCCTGGACCGACGTCGGCACGCCCGAGCGGCTGGCGCAGCTCAATGCAGCGGCGGACGATGGAATCTGAGCGCACCGGCGCTGCTCAGCGCCCGGACGCGTCGAGCCGGCACTGGCGCCGGCAGCGCAGGACCTGCCAGCCGCCCGCGGCCCAGGCCAGGTAGGGCACCAGCAGCGCCAGGCGGAAGGCCTGCGGGCTGTAGCGCCCGGGGGCCAGCGGCGTGCTGGCGTCGAGCACGAAGCCGATGCCCAGCACCACCAGCACGGTGGAGACGAAACCGCCCACGTTGACCAGGCCAAGCGCGATGCCGATGCGCGCCAGCGGGTTGCCCAGGCGCGCGAAGTCGAAGCTCAGCGCCGATCCGGGCCCGCAGCTGCCGACAGCCAGCATCAGCAGCACCAGCAGCCAGCGCGGCGCCGCGCCCGGCCACAGTAGCACCGCCGTCCAGAGCCCGACCACGATGGCCAGCAGCCAGCCCAGGAAGGGCAGGCGCCAGTGCGGGCGCAGGGTGATCAGGCCGCCCAGCAGCGGGCCGCTCACCATGGCCGAACCCGTGAGCAGGGTCAGCAGGGTGGCGGCCAGGGCCGGGCTGCAGCCCTGGCCGTCGACCAGCCAGGGATAGCCCCAGAGCAGGGCCAGGGTGTTGGGGCAGAACAGGAAGGTGAAGTGCACGGCCACGCCGAGCCGCGTCAGCGGCTGGCGCCAGCAGGCGCGCAGGCTGGCACCGACCTCGCGCAGGCGCACCGGCGCTGGCGGCGCGTCGTCCGCGCTGTCGCTGGGGCGATCGGTGACCACGCGATGCATGACGGCGCCGGCCAGCACGCCCACCGCGGCGGCGCCCAGGTAGCTGGCCTCCCAGCCGTAGCGGGCCAGCGCATGCGCCATCGGCAGCGCGGCCAGCATGGCGCCGACCTGGCCGACCAGGCCGGTGAACTGAGTCAGCAGCGAGCCGCGCGCCAGCGGGAACCAGGCTGCGACCAGGCGCAGCACGGCGGTGAAGGTCATGGCGTCGCCGATGCCGACCAGGGCGCGCGTGCCCAGCGCCAGCCCGTAGGACGGCACCAGCGCCATGCCGAGCTGGCCCAGCGTCATCAGCAGCACGCCGGTGCTGAGCACGCGGCGCGAGCCGAAGCGGTCGAGCAGGATGCCAACCGGCACCTGCATGCCGGCGTAGACCAGCAGCTGCAGGAAGGTGAAGCTCGACAGCTGCGCGGCGCTGATGTGGA
>CAYRHV010000075.1:0-9884 GCA_964424045.1 uncultured Ottowia sp.
TTGCCCCCCACGTGACCGAATGGGACGCGGCCGGGGAATTCCCGCGCGCGCTCTATCGGCGCGCGGCCGAGCTGGGCTTTCTCGGCATCGGCTACCCCGAGGAATACGGCGGCACGCCCGCGCCCTGGGCCTTGAGCCTGCCGATGTGGCGCGCGCTGTGCCGCTACGGCACCTCGGGCGGCGTGCAGGCGAGCCTGTTCTCGCACAACATCGGCCTGCCGCCGGTGGTGCGGCTGGCCAGCGACCAGGTTCGGCGCGAGGTGGTGCCGCCGGTACTGGCGGGCGAGCAGATCGCGGCGCTGGCCATCACCGAACCTGGCGGCGGCTCGGACGTGGCGCAGCTCAAGACCACGGCGCGGCGCGCGGGCGACGAGTATGTGGTCGATGGCGAGAAGATCTTCATCACCTCGGGCATGCGCGCCGACTGGATCACCGTGGCCGTCAGGACCGGAGCCCCCACGCTCCCTGCTTCGCATGGTGCGCTGCCCCCCGAGGGGGCTGCCGCTGCCTTGGGGCGGCCCGGCGGCAGCGGCGGCGGCGAATCCAAAGGCGCCTCCGGCATCAGCCTGCTGCTGGTGCCGGGCGACAGCCCGGGCCTGTCGCGCACGCGCCTGGACAAGATGGGGTGGCTGTGCTCCGACACCGCGCACCTGCGCTTCGACAGCGTGCGTGTGCCGGCGCGCTACCTGCTGGGCGCCGAGGGCCAGGGTTTCAAGGCCATCATGGCCAACTTCAACGGCGAGCGCCTGGGCCTGGCGGCCGGCGCCATCGGCTACGCCGAAGCCTGCCACGACGAGGCCCTGGCCTGGGCGCAGCAGCGCCAGGCCTTCGGTCAGGCCCTCGTGCAGCACCAGGTGATCCGCCACAAGCTGGTCGACATGCGCCAGCGCATCTGCGCCTCCAGCGCCTGGCTGGAGGACCTGGCTGCGCGCGGCGACGCCGGTGAAGCCGGCGGCGACTGGGTGGCCGAGGTCTGCATGCTGAAGAACCAGGCCACGCAGACGATGGCGTTCTGCGCCGACGCCGGCGTGCAGATCCTGGGCGGCATGGGCTTCATGCGCGGCACCGTGTGCGAGCGCATCTACCGCGAGGTCAAGGTGATCGCCATCGGCGGCGGCACCGAGGAAATCATGAAGGAGCTGGCGGCGCGCCAGTGGGGCATCGCCTGAGGCGTGCCACGCGTCCATGGAGGAGACAGGCATGAACGTTCAATTCGACTACGCCGGCCGTCACGCGCTGGTGTTCGGCGGCACCACCGGCATCAACCTGGGCATTGCACAGGAATTCGTGCAAGCCGGCGCCAGAGTCACGGTGGCCAGCCGCAAGCAGGCCAACGTCGATGCGGCGCTGGCGACGCTGGGCGAGCACGCCCTCGGCCTGGTGGCCGACGTGCGCGACGAGGCCAGCGTGGCCGGCGCGCTGGCGCAGGCGGCGGCCGCGCAAGGGCCGATCGACGTACTGGTGTCGGGCGCCGCCGGCAACTTCCTGGCCGAGGTCAACAGCATGTCGTCGAACGCCTTCAAGGTGGTGCTCGACATCGACCTGCTGGGCAGCTTCCACGTCGCGCGCCAGGCCTGGCCGCACCTCAGGAAGCCCGGTGCCAGCGTGCTCTTCATCACGGCGCCACAGGCCGTGGTGCCGATGCCGTTCCAGGCCCACGTGGGCGCGGCCAAGGCCGGCGTGGACCAGTTCATGCGCGTGCTGGCGCTGGAATGGGGGCCGGCGGGGGTGCGCGTCAACGCCATTTCGCCCGGGCCGATCCAGGGCACCGAGGGCATGAAGCGGCTGGCGCCGCAGATCCAGGACGGCGACGCCACGCTGCGCGCCATGGTGCCGCTGGGCCGCATGGGCACGCCGCAGGACATCGCGCATCTCGCCATGTTCCTGGGCTCGGATGCGGCGAGCTACATCTCCGGCACGGTGATTGCCTGCGACGGTGGCGCGCTGGGCATGCTGACGCCCATGATCGCTGGCGCGGCCGCGCTGCAGTCGGCGTCCGCCGGCTGAGACAGCCTTTTTTCTGGTTACAACTCCAAGGAGACTCCCAATGGATCACGGCATCGGCAACTGGACCACCGTGCACGCACAGCGCAACCCCGAGCGGCTGGCACTGGTCGACGCCGACACGGGCCGCCAGCACAGCTTCGGCGAACTCGAGCGCCGCACCAACGCCCTGGCCAGCGCGCTGCGCACCCGGGGCGTGCGCCAGGGCGATCGCGTGGCGCTGCTGGCGTTCAACAGCCCGCATTTCCTCGAGGTCGCCCTGGCCGTGGCCAAGCTGGGCGCCATCTTCGTGCCGATCAACTTCCGGCTCACCGCGCCCGAGGTGCGCTATATCCTGGACGATGCCGCACCCTGCGTGCTGTTCGCGTCGACACAGGTGCTGGCGACGGCCCGCGAGGCGGCCGCCGGCAGCCTGGTGCGCGAGCTGGTGGAAATCGCCTCGGCCGAGAAGCGCGCGGCCGGCGACGGTGCCGACTACGAGGCGCTGGTCGCCGGCGGTGAGCCCCAGCGGGTGACGGTGCGCGTCGGCGTCGACGACGTGGCCTCGCTGATGTATACCTCGGGCACCACCGGCTTTCCCAAGGGCGCCATGCTCACGCACGGCAACCACCTGTGGAACGCCTTCACGCACTTCTCCATGACCGAGGGGCTGACGCCGGGCGACGTATCGCTGGTGTCGGCGCCGCTGTTCCACATCGGCGCCTTCGGCATCTTCACGCTACCGCTGATCTACCTGGGCGGCACGTCGGTGATCCTCGAATCGTTCCACCCGGTGACCTGGCTCGACGCCGTGCACCAGCACCGGCCGACGCTGGCGTTCTGCGTGCCGGCGATGTGGGCCGCGATCGCCCAGGCCGGACTCGAAGGACGCGACTTTTCCTCGCTGCGCTACACCATCTCGGGGGGCGCGCCGTGCCCGCTGGTGCTGATCCGCCAGCTGCGTGAGCACGGCATGGTGTTTACCGAGGGCTTCGGCCTGACGGAGACGGCGCCGGTGGCTTCGGCGCTTGGCGCCAACGAGGTCATCGAGCACGCCGGCTCGGTCGGCAAGCCGATCGCGCACGTCGAATACCGCGTCGTGGGCGACGACGGCCGCGAGGTGCCGACGGGGGAGGTCGGGGAGCTGCTGATTCGCGGCCCCAACGTCTTCGTCGGCTACTGGCAGAAGCCCGAGGCCACGCGCGAGGTGCTGGACGAGGACGGCTGGTTCCACAGCGGCGACCTGGCGCGCGTCGACGCGCAGGGCTACTACTTCATCGTCGATCGCAAGAAGGACATGGTGATCAGCGGCGGCGAGAACGTCTATCCGGCCGAAATCGAGCAGGTGCTCTACCAGCGGCCCGAAATTGCCGAGGTCGCGGTGCTCGGCACGCCCGACCTCCGGTGGGGCGAGGCCGTCACGGCCGTGATCGTGCTCAAGGCCGGCCAGCACCTGGAGGCGGACGAGCTGATGGCCTGGGCGCGGCAGCGCCTGGCCGGCTTCAAGTGCCCGCGCGTGGTGCGCTTCGTCGACCACCTGCCGCGCACGGCCACCGGCAAGCTGCTCAAGCGCGAACTGCGCCAGCAGTTCGGTGGCGCAGAAGCGGCCGTCCAGCGCTGACGGCGCGTCCGTCATCGGTATTCACAAGGAGAGAGACTCGCATGATCACCCTGCCCACGTCTGATGCCCAGCGCCGCATTCGCCGCGTCGCGCTGGGCGACTTCGTGCACCGCAGCGCACTGAAGTTTCCGGAGCGCACCGCCGTCGTCGACGGCGACACGCGTCTGACCTATCGCGACTTCGACGCACGCAGCTCGCGCTTCGCGCAGCACCTGCTCGGCCGGATCGGCAGCGGCAAGCAGATCGGCATGCTGTGCGCCAACTCCGCCGACATGGTGGTGGCCTACAACGGCATCCACAAGTCGGGCAACGTCTGGGTGCCGGTGAACATCCGGCTCGACGTGACGGCGATCGACTACATCCTGCGCCACGCCGAGGTGTCGGCGGTGGTGGTGGACGAGGCTTTCCACGCCGCGCCGGGCATTGCCGACATGCTGGCCGCGCTTGGTGTGCCGCTGATCGTGAGCATGGCCGCGCAACCGACGACCCCGATCGCCGGCGCCACCACGCTGGCGCAGGCCGAGAGCGGCCAGAGCGCCGAGCTGCCGGACATCGACATCGACGGCGATGCCCCGGCGCTGATCATGTACACCAGCGGCACCACCGGCCACCCCAAGGGCGCGGTGCATTCGCACGCCTCGGTCGCGCACTCGGTGATGGGCAACATGAGCGGCTTCGAGATTACCGAGCAGGACGTGTTCTCGGGCGTGCTGCCGCTGTTTCACTGCGCCCAGCATTGCCTGGTGGCGACCGTGCACGCGGCCGGCGCCTGCGCCGTGCTGCTGCGCGGCTTCGTGCCGGACGAGGTGCGCGCCTCCATCCGACAGGAGAAATACACCGTCTTCACCGGCCTGCCGATGATGTATGGCGCGCTGCTGATGGACCCGCAGTTCCGCTGCGACGAGCACATGCGCCTGTGCATCTACGCCATGGCGCCGATTCCCAAGCCCCTGATCCCGCAGATCGCGGCGCGCATGTCGGCCAACGTGCAGCTGGCCACCGGCCAGACCGAGATGTATCCGGGCACCATGACCTTCCGCCCGCTGGAGCACCCCGAACTGGATGCCAACTACTGGGGCGTCTCGCTGCCGCACAACGAGACCGCGGTGATGGACGACGAGGGCCGCATCCTGGGGCCGGGCGAACCGGGCGAGATCGTGCACCGGGGCGCCAACGCCATGCTGGGCTACTTCAAGGACCCTGAGGCCACGGCCGCGGCGCAGAAGTTCGGCTGGCACCACACGGGCGACCTCGGCATGTGGGGCCCGGGTGGCCAGATGATGTTCCTGGACCGCAAGAAGGACATGATCAAGAGCGGCGGCGAGAACGTCGCCAGCGTCAGGGTCGAGGCCGTGCTGCTGTCGCACCCGGGCGTGGCCGCGGCCGGGGTGATCGGCATGCCACACCCGCGCTGGACCGAGGCCGTGTGCGCCTTCGTCGTGAAGAAGCCGGGCGCCGAGCTGGATGAGGCCGGTGTGCTGGCGCACTGCCGCCAGCACCTGGGCGACTTCGAGGTGCCCAAGCTGATCCATTTCGTCGAGGCGCTGCCCGCCACCTCCACCGGCAAGGTGCAGAAGCACCTGCTGCGCAAGACCTTTGCCGAGCTGGCGGCGAGCGCCTTCAATGCCTGAGCCGAACGCCATGATCCACCTCTACCACTGCATCAACGCGCGCTCGCTGCGGCCCCTGTGGACGCTGGAGGAAATGCGCCTGCCCTACGAGCTCACGGTGCTGCCGTTCCCGCCGCGTGCGCTGGCGCCCGAGTACAAGCAGCTCAATCCGCTGGGCACGATCCCGCTGCTGCTGGACGGCGCCACGCGCATGACCGAGTCGGCGGCGATCTGCCACTACCTCGCCACGCGCCACGGCCCCAGTCCGCTGGCCGTCGCGGTGGACGAGCCGGACTACGGCGCCTTCCTGAACTGGACGCACTTTGGCGAAGCCACGCTCACCTTCCCGCAGACCCTGGTGCTGCGCTATGCACGCTTCGAGCCGGCCGAGCGGCGCCAGCCGCAGGTGGCCGATGACTACGCCAAGTGGTTCCTGGCGCGCTTGCGCGCGATCGAATCCATCCTGTCGGACGGGCGCGAGTTCCTGTGCGCGCAGCGCTTCACCGTGGCGGACATTTCGGTCGGCTACGCACTGCTGCTGGGCACGGTGCTGGAGCTCGACGCGCAATACGGGCCACGGGTGTCGGCCTACTGGCAGCGCCTGGCCGAGCGCGACGGCTACGCGCGCGCCCGGCAGGCGCAGACCGACGCGATCCGGCGCCAGGGCCTGGCGATCGACGAGGTGCTGGGCATGCCGCTGAAGGACGCCTGATGTGAACTTGCGTTCGAGATGACAAATGACGAATGACCTCGCTGCGCTTCGATGACTGCAGCGTCGTGGGCCAGGCGGGCACCGTTGGTCATATTCTTGAATGCGGATCGGTATGAATGATGTTGATCGAGAAATCGGAGGAACCCATGACGACGCCGACCCAGGAAGCCGAACTGCTGCAACGCAAGGAAGACGGCGTGCTGTGGCTCACCATCAACCGCCCCGAGCGGCGCAACGCCATGAACGCGGTGGTGATCCAGGGCCTGGCCGAGGCGCTGGGCGGCGCCAATGCCGACCGCGAGCTGCGTGCCATCGTGCTCACCGGCGCGGGCGACAAGGCCTTTTGCGCCGGTGCCGACCTGCAGACCGGAACGTCCTTCAAGTTCGACTACTCCGAGCCGACGCAGGGCATCGCCAATCTGTTTCGCCTTTCGCGCCAGCTCCAGGTGCCGCTGGTCGGGCGCGTGGGCGGCGCCTGCATGGCCGGCGGCATGGGCCTGATGGCGATGTGCGACCTGGTGGTGGCGGCGCCGCACGCCATCTTCGGCCTGCCCGAGGTCAAGGTCGGCCTGTTTCCGGCCCAGGTGCTGTCGGTGCTGAACGGCCTGATCGGCCCGCGCGCGCTGACCGAGCTGTGCGTGACCGGGGAGCCGATCACGGCGCAGCAGGCGCTGCAGCTGGGCCTGATCAACCGCGTGGCGGAAGACCTGGACGCCGGCGTGCAGGCGCTGCTGGACCGCTTCCTGGACAAGTCGCCGGCGGCGATTCGCCGCGGCCTCTACCTGATGAAGCGCATCGGCGCCATGTCGTTCGAGGAATCCATGGCCTTCACCGAAAGCCAGATCGGCCTGTTCGCGCTCACCGAGGACGCGGCCGAGGGCCAGGCGGCCTTCCGTGAGAAGCGCAAACCGCAATGGAGTGGACGATGAACACGCCAGCACAAGAGAACGTGGTGCGCATTGGCGGCGCCAGCGGCTTCTGGGGCGACTCCAGCGTCGGCGCGCCGCAGCTGGTGGCCAGTGGCCAGGTCGACTACCTGGCCTTCGACTACCTGGCCGAGCTGACGATGTCGATCCTGGCCGCCGCGCGCATGAAGAAGCCGGAGCTTGGCTGCGCCACCGACTTCGTCACCGTGGCCATGAGGAGCGTGCTGAAGGACGTGGTGGCCCAGGGCATCCGCGTCGTCAGCAACGCCGGCGGCGTCAATCCCGAGGGCTGCGCTGACGCGCTGCGCGCACTGGCGGCCGAGCTGGGCGTGCAGGTGAAGATTGCCACCGTCACCGGCGACGACGTCATGCCGCTCGTTCCAGAGCTGCGCAGCCAGCAGCCTCCGCTTGCCGAACTGCAGAGCGGCGCCCCGCTGCCCGCCAGGGTGGTCACCGCCAACGCCTACCTGGGCGCGCTGCCCGTCAAGGCCGCGCTGGATGCCGGCGCGCAGATCGTCATCACCGGCCGCTGCGTCGATTCCGCCGTGACCCTGGGCATCCTGATGCACGAGTTCGGCTGGGGCGCGGGCGACCTCGACCGGCTGGCGGGCGGCAGCCTGGCCGGCCACATCATCGAGTGCGGCTGCCAGGCCACCGGCGGCCTGCACACCGACTGGCAGGCCGTGCCCGACTGGGCGCACATCGGCTACCCGATCGTCGAATGCGAGCCGGACGGCAGTTTCACCGTCACCAAGCCGGCCGGCACCGGCGGCCTGGTGGCGCCGCAGACCGTGGCCGAGCAGCTGCTCTACGAGATCCACGACCCGGCCGCCTACCTGCTGCCCGACGTGGTGTGCGACTTCACCCAGGTGCGCCTGCAGCAGGACGGCCCCGATCGCGTGCGCGTCGAAGGCGCGCGCGGCAAGCCGCCGACGCCCAGCTACAAGGTCAGCGCGACCTACGTCGACGGCTTCAAGACTTCGGCGCAGCTGACCATCGTCGGCTTCGACGCAGTGGCCAAGGCGCAGCGCACGGGAGAGGCGATCCTCGAACGCGTGGGCGAGCTGCTGCGGCAGCAGGGCCTGGCACCGTTCAGTGCGACGCTGATCGAGGTGCTGGGCTCGGAGACGCCGTATGGCCCGCACGCCCATCCGGCGGCGGCACAAATGCGCGAGGCCGTGTTGCGCCTCACCGCGCGCCACCCGGACAGGGCGGCGCTGCAGCTGCTGGCGCGCGAGGTGGCGCCGGCCGGCACCTCCTGGGCACCCGGCACCACCGGCGCCGGCGGGCGCGCCAGCGTCTCGCCGCTGATCCGGCAATACGCCTTCCTGCTGGACAAGGGCCGCGTCCGGCCGGTCGTCACCCTGGAGGGCGTGCCAGTGGCGCTGCCGGATGCCGTGCAGGTGCCCGCTGCCGCCAGCGCGCCGCCGGCACCGGCACCGGCGCCGACACCGGCCGCAGACGCAGCGCCGGCACCGGACGAGCGGGTGGAAGTGCCGCTGATCCGCGTCGCCTGGGCACGCTCGGGCGACAAGGGCGACAGCTCCAACATCGGCGTCATCGCGCGCCGGCCGGAATGGCTGGCGCTGCTGCGCGAGCAGCTCACCGAGGCGCGCGTCAAGGATTGGCTGGCGCACCTGGTGCAGGGCCCGGTGACGCGCTACGAGGTGCCGGGCATTCACGCCTTCAACTTCGTCTGCGAGCAGGCGCTGGGCGGCGGCGGCATGGCGTCGCTGCGCAACGACGCGCTGGGCAAGGGCATGGCGCAGATCCTGCTGGCCCTGCCGGTGCGGGTGCCGCGCGACTGGCTCAGCTAGCACACTCGGAAAACCGCGTTGCACGGCGGGTCCGGACGCCCGCTGCGCCGCTGTGCGAACATCGGCGCCGATGCCTTTCACGTCCGCTCCCGCGCCCGCGCCGTCACACCAGGCCACGCGCCGCTGGGTGTTGGGCGGCCTGATGGCGATGATGATGCTGGCGGCGATGGACACCACCATCGTCTCCACCGCGATCCCGCAGATCGTCGGCGACCTGGGCGGGCTGGCGCTGGTGAGCTGGGTGTTCTCGATCTACCTGCTGGCGCAGACGGTGACCATCCCGATCTACGGCAAGCTGTCCGACCAGTTCGGCCGCAAGCCGGTGCTGATGATCGGCACGCTGATCTTCCTGCTGGGCTCGGTGGCCTGCTCGCTGGCCTGGAACATGCACAGCCTGATCGCGTTCCGCGGCCTGCAGGGCCTGGGCGCCGGCGCCGTCATGGCCACCGTCAACACGCTGGCGGGCGACCTGTATTCGATCGAGGAACGCGGCGTGGTGCAGGGCTGGCTGTCCAGCATGTGGGCGGTGGCGGCGATCGCCGGGCCGCTGCTGGGTGGCGCCTTCGTCGACTACGCCTCCTGGCCCTGGATCTTCCTGGTGAACCTGCCGATCGGCGTGCTGGCGCTGGCGCTGATCGGCATGTTCCTGCACGAATCGCACCAGCGTCGCAAGCCGCGCATCGACTACGCCGGCGGCGCCCTGGTGCTGGCGGCGCTGGGCACCCTGATCTTCGGCCTGCTGCAGGGCGGCCAGGCCTGGCCCTGGTGGTCGCTGCCGTCGGCGCTGGTGTTCGGCGCCGCGGCGTTGGCCATGGCGCTGCTGGTGTGGGTGGAGCGCCGCGCCGCCGAGCCGGTGCTGCCCGGCTGGCTGTGGCGCCGGCGCGTGCTGGTGGGGCCGAACCTGGCCACCATCGCCATGGGCGTGATGATGATGGCGCCCAGCATCTACCTGCCGACCCTGCTGCAGTCGGTGCAGGGCCTGGGCGCCATCGGTGCCGGCCTGGTGCTGGCCACGCTCAGCCTGGGCTGGCCGGTGGCCTCGGCGCTGTCGCCGCGCGTCTACCTGCGCATCGGCTTTCGCGACGCGGCGCTGGCCGGGGCGGCGCTGGTGCTGGCGGCGTCGCTCGGCTTCGTGCTGCTGCCGCGGCCGCAGCCGGTGTGGCTGGTGGTGCTGGACCAGATCGCGCTGGGCGCCGGCCTGGGCCTGCTGTCGAC
>CAYRHV010000076.1:0-7230 GCA_964424045.1 uncultured Ottowia sp.
GTGGTCAGGTCTTCCACGCTGGCGGCCTCGACGCCGCGCACGCCGCCGAAGCGCTGCAGCAGGCGCGCGCGCCGCTTCGGGCCGACGCCGGGAATGTCCTCGAGCCGGCTGCCGCCGACGCGCACGCGGGCGCGCTGGGCGCGCATGCCGGTGATGGCAAAGCGGTGCGCCTCGTCGCGGATCTGCGCCACCAGCATCAGCGCCGCCGAGTCCTTGCCGAGGTATGCCTTGGGCCGGCCGTCGGCAAACACCAGTTCCTCCAGGCCGACCTTGCGGCCCTCGCCCTTCTCGACGCCGACGATGAGCGCGACGTCCAGCGCCAGCTGCTCGAACACCTCGCGCGCCACGCCGACCTGGCCCTTGCCGCCGTCGATCAGCACCAGGTCGGGCATGCGCACGGTGGCGACGTTGCCCTGCTCGCGCAGCGCCTCGGCGATCTTGCCGTAGCGTCGCTCCAGCACCTGGCGCATGGCGGCGTAGTCGTCGCCCGGGGTGATGCCCTCGATGCGGTAGCGTCGGTATTCGCTGCTGGCCATGCGGTGGTTCTGGAACACCACGCAGCTGGCCTGCGTGGCCTCGCCCGCAGTGTGGCTGATGTCGAAGCATTCGATGCGCAGCTCGTCCAGGCCCTCGGTCGGCAGGTCCAGCGCCTCGGCCAGGGCCCGCGTGCGCGCCTGCTGCGAACCTTCCTCGGCCAGCAGGCGCGCCAGTTTCAGGCCCGCGTTCTGCTGCGCCATCTCGAGCCAGACCCGGCGCTGGCCGCGCGGCGCGTCGGTGGCGCTGATGCGGCGCTCTTCCTTGTCGGACAGCGCCTGCAGCAGCGAGCTCGACACCGGCTCGCTGGTGATCAGCTGCGCCGGCACCGGCACCGTCAGGTAGTGCTGGGCGATGAAGGCGTCCAGCACCTGGGCCTCGATGGTCACGAGCTCGCGCTCCTCGCGCGCGGCCGCCAGTTCGTGCGCGTCCTCGAGCTGGCTCGGGAAGTAGGCGCGATCGCCCAGGTGGCGGCCGCCGCGCACCATGGCCAGGTTCACGCAGGCGCGTCCGCCCTGCACCTTGACCGCGAGGATGTCGACGTCAGCGTCGGAGCCGACCTCGACCGCCTGCTGGTGCAGCACGCGCGAGAGCGAGCGGATCTGGTTGCGGATCACCGCCGCCTGCTCGTATTCCAGCGCGTCGGAGTGCGCCATCATGCGCTGCTCCATCTCCTGCAGCAGGTCCTGGGTCTCGCCGCGCAGGAAGCGCTCGGCGTTGGCGACGTCGGCGGCGTAGTCGGCCTGGCTGATGTAGCGCACGCAGGGCGCCGTGCAGCGCTTGATCTGATAGAGCAGGCAGGGCCGCGTGCGGTGCGCGAACACCGTGTCCTCGCAGGTGCGCAGGCGAAACACCTTCTGCAGCAGCTCGATCGTCTCCTTCACCGCCCAGGCGTTGGGGTAGGGGCCGAAGTAGCGGTTGTGGCGGTCCGTGGCGCCGCGGTAGTAGGCGATGCGCGCGTAGCCGGCCGGCGGCGGGTGGCCCGCGCCGTTGTCCGTCGGGCCGCTGCCGGTGCCGCTGAGCTTGAGGTAGGGGTAGCTCTTGTCGTCGCGAAAGAGGATGTTGTACTTGGGCGCGAGCTGCTTGATCAGGTTGTTTTCCAGGATCAGCGCCTCGGCCTCGGAGCGCACCACCGTGGTTTCCAGGCGCGCGATGCGGCTCACCATGTGGCCGATGCGGGTGCCGCCGTGGTTCTTCTGGAAGTAGCTGGAAACGCGCTTCTTCAGGTTGCGCGCCTTGCCGACGTAAAGCAGCTGGTCGCGGGCGTCGAAGTAGCGATAAACCCCCGGCAGCGCCGGCAGCGCCGCCACCTGGGCCAGCAGCTCGGGCGCGTGCGCGGGCGCGGCCGGCTCGGGCGGATCGGCGGGCGGCGGCGGGGCGGGGTCGCTCATGACGGGCAGTTTACGAGGCCGCGCCAACCCCTGACCCGGCAGGCACAATGCCCCGATGCCCGCGCCGGCGCTCACCTGGGACCTGTTCTGCCGCGTCATCGACAACCACGGTGACATCGGCGTCTGCTGGCGCCTGGCACGCGAGCTGGCGGCACGCGGCCAGCGCGTGCGCCTGTGGGTGGACGACGCCAGCGCGCTCGACTGGATGGCGCCGGGCGCGCGGGCGGGCCAGATTGCCGGTGTCGAGGTGCGGCCGTGGGCCGAGGCACAGGATGCGCGGCGGCTGGCGGCCCTGGCGCGTGCCGATGTCTGGATCGAGTCCTTCGGTTGTGAGCTGCCGGCCGAATTCGTCGCCTGGGGTGCGCGCCTGCCGCAGGCCCGACCACCGGTCTGGATCAACCTGGAATACCTGAGCGCCGAGTCGTGGGTCGTGCGCATGCACGGCCTGCCGTCGCCGGTGCTGCACGGGCCGGCGGCCGGCTGGACCAAGTGGTTCTTCTACCCGGGCTTTGGCGCCGGCACCGGCGGCCTGCTGCGCGAGCAGGGGCTGGCGGCGCGCCAGGCGGCCTTCGACCGGCCCGCCTGGCTGGCTGCCCAGGGCCTGCGCTGGCAGGGCGAGTGCCTGCTGTCCCTGTTTTGCTACGAGCCGCCCGGCCTGGCCGCGCTGCTGGCGCGCCTGCGCCAGCAGGCCGAGCCGGTGCAGCTGCTGGTGACGGCGGGGCGCGCCCGGCAGGCGGTGGCACAGGTGCTGGGCCTGGGCGCGGCCGGCCTGACGGGGCCGCGGCAGCTGGGCGCGCTGACGCTGACGCCGCTGCCGCTGCTGACGCAGGACGGCTACGACGAGCTGCTCTGGGCCTGCGACCTGAACTTCGTGCGCGGCGAGGACTCGTGGGTGCGCGCGCTGTGGGCCGGCCGGGCGCTGGTGTGGCAGCCCTATCCGCAGCACGACGACGCGCACCAGGCCAAGCTCGCGGCCTGGCTCGACTGGCTGCAGGCACCGCCGGCACTGCGCGCGTTTCACCAGGCCTGGTCGGGCATGGTGACGGCCGCGCTGCCCGCGCTCGAGCCCGGTCCCTGGGGCGAGGCGGTGCGGGCCGCGCGCGCGCGCCTGCTGGCGCAGCCCGACCTGGCCACGCAGTTGCTGGGTTTCGTGCAGAAAAAGCAGTAAAATCAAAGGTTTTCGAAAATGCGCCGGTTCGCCTGGAAGAGTGCAGGGAATCGACGCCGGAAGACGCCAGAAGCGCGCTGCAGCGTTGTGCGCGGATGGTCGCCCGGGGCAGCCCGGCTGCGGCACCGTGTGCAGGCGGGGCGCGGGCTCCACCCTCACTCACTGGAACCCCTAGTCATGAAAATCGCCCAGGAAATCCGTGCCGGCAACGTCATCATGTACGGCAAGGACCCGATGATCGTGCTGCGCACCGAATACGCGCGCGGCGGCCGCGGCGCGGCCACGGTGCGCATGAAGCTCAAGGGCCTGCTCACCAGCACCGGCACCGAAGTCGTGTTCAAGGCCGACGACAAGCTCGACCAGATCATCCTCGACCACAAGGAGTGCACCTACTCCTACTTCGCCGATCCCATGTATGTCTTCATGGACGGCGAATACAACCAGTACGAGGTCGAGGCCGAGAACATGGGCGATGCCCTCAGCTACCTCGAGGACGGCATGGCCTGCGAGGTCGTGTTCTACGACGACAAGGCAATCTCGGTCGAGCTGCCGACCACGGTGGTGCGCGAGGTCACCTGGACCGAGCCAGGCGTCAAGGGCGACACCTCGGGCAAGGTGCTGAAGCCGGCCAGGATCGCGACCGACTTCGAGGTCGCGGTGCCGCTGTTCGTCAACCAGGGCGACAAGATCGAGATCGACACCCGCACGGGCGAGTACCGTCGGCGCGTCTGAACGGGCCCCAGCCTGCCGCAGGTGCTGAAAAAGCCCCGAAAGGGGCTTTTTCTTTTCCTCCCTGTGCACGCAGGTGGTTACATTTTTCCTAAGATGGCCCCATGGAGACCACCGAAGACCTCAAGGAATCCTCGCGCAGCGCCGTCATCCAGGCCTGGGCCACGTTGCAGGCGCATGCCAACAACGGCGGCTTGCTGGCGCCGGATGCCTTCCGGCTTGCCTTCGCCGACCCGGAATTCCTGCTGCGTCCCGAGACGCGCGGCATCCG
This sequence comes from uncultured Ottowia sp., assembly GCA_964424045.1. Classification (GTDB taxonomy): domain Bacteria; phylum Pseudomonadota; class Gammaproteobacteria; order Burkholderiales; family Burkholderiaceae_C; genus Ottowia. The sequence continues at coordinate 4,094 of CAYRHV010000076.1, forward strand.
CTTCCAGCTCGAGCTGCTGAAGCCCGACATCGAGCTGGCGGCCGCCGGCATCCACAGCACCGTGGTGGTGTATGGCAGCGCTCGCTTCGTCGCGCCCGAGGAGGCCGGGCAGCGCCTGGCGGCGGCCCGTGCCAACGGCGACCCGGAGGCCCTGGCCGAAGCCGAGCGCGCCGTGCGCACGTCGCGCTACTACGCCGACGCGCGCGAATTCGCGCATCTGGTGGCCAGCCACAGCCAGCAGCAGCGCCCCGAGGACCGCCTGTTCATCTGCACCGGCGGCGGCCCCGGCGTGATGGAGGCCGCCAACCGCGGCGCGCATGACGTCGGCGTGCCGTCCGTCGGGTTGAACATCACCCTGCCGCACGAACAGCACACCAACCCCTACGTCACGCCGTACCTGGCCTTCAAGTTCCACTACTTCGCGCTGCGCAAGATGCACTTCATGATGCGTGCCAAGGCGCTGGTGGCGTTTCCCGGCGGCTTCGGCACGCTGGACGAGCTGTTCGAGGTGCTGACCCTGGTGCAGACGCACAAGGTCCGGCGCGTGCCCATCGTGCTCTACGGCCGTGACTACTGGCCCCGGCTGATGAATCTCGAGATGCTGGTGGAGGAGGGCGCGATTTCGCTCGAGGACCTGCAGCTGTTCCATCTGGTGGACGAGCCGGAGGAGGCCTGGGGCGTGATCCGGCAGTTCTACGGACTCTGAGGTGGACTTGCGTTCGCGATGACAACTGACGAATGACCTCGCTGCGCTTCAATGACTTCAGTGTCACAGGTCGCAGCCGCACCCTCCTGCCCTGTTTGTCATATTTTTGAATGCCGATCGGTATGAGAAGGCGCGTCGGCCGGATGTCGAACGGACGGTCAGGCCAGTCGATTTGACGGACCCGCACCCAGCGGGTCACGATCTGGACATCTCCTGACCTGAATCAGGATGTGGTTGCTGTGCGCGGGCTATAAAGCCTGGTTTTTGCTCGGCAAGTATCCATGGGCGCGATCCAGCTCAGCTACAGCACTTTCGGCCTCACCCAGCTCGATTTCCTGTCCGCCATCGACGCGGTCGATCGGGCCGGCTACGACGGCATCGAGATCTCCTTTCACCGCGATCAGTTCAACCCGTTCGACCTCGGTGCGGACGAACTGGCGGCGGTGCGCCAGCGCCTGGATGCACGCCGCGTCAAGGCCGCCTGCGTCGCCACGGCCTCGCACTTCTTCGACCCGCAGCGGCCGCACGAGCCCTCGCTGATGACGCTGTCGCGCGCCGGCCGCCAGCGCCGCATCGACCTGGTGCGCCGCGGCATCGAGGTGGCGCGCAGCCTGGGCGTGCCGCTGGTGACCTTCGGCAGCGGCTTCGTGCGCGCCGAGCACGTGGCCAGCCCCGGTGTCGACCCGGTCGAGCTGCTGGCCGACTCCATCCACGAGTGCCTGCGCGAGATCCGGGACGACGAGGACATCACGCTGCTGATCGAGCCCGAGCCCGGCATGCAGATCGAGACCCTGGCGCAGGGGCTGGCGCTGATCGACCAGGTCGGCTCGCCCAGGTTCAAGCTGCACATCGACATCTGCCACGCCTACTGCTCCGAGCCCGACTACATCGGCGCGCTGGCCCAGGCGGCGCCGCAGGCACGCTACCTGCACATCTCGGACGCGCGCGCCGGCTACAACCTGAAGGTGGTCGAGGACAGCGAGACGCTGGCGCCCGACCTCGGCTTCGCCAGCGTGCTGGTGCACTTCCCGGACACCAGCGAGTTCCTGCTGCTGGACCGCGAGCATCCGACGCACTTCTGCGAGGCGCCGTCGGCGGCGCGCGCGCGCCGCATCGAGGCGCTGCTGGAGCGCGCCGGCGTCACGCGCGATCTGGCGCGCGTCGACTACCGCAGCCTCTACGCCGGCGCCTCGCCGCTGGACGACGAGATCTTCACCTGGATGATCTCGGTGCCGGGCATCGACTTCGACGTGCTGGAGCGCGCGCGGCCCATCGTGGCCTGGCTGCGCGGCGCCCGCGGCACGCCGCGGGTCGATCGCATGGTGGCCAACACGCGCACCGGCATCGTGCACTTCCACGAGATCCCGGGCGAGGGCACGCTGGACTTTACCGCCAGCTTCAAGGCGCTCACCGACGCCGGCTTTGCCGGCTACGGTTCGGTCGAGCTGTATCACCACGTGGCCTCGTGGCAGCAGGCGCTGGACGACAGCTACCAGCACCTGGCGCCGTTCGTGGCCGCGGCCTGAGGGGGTGGGGCGATGATCGACACCGAACGCCTGGGCTGGCCCGCCGCACTGGTGGGCGAGCTGGACCACCGGCGACTCAAGGCGCCCAGCGTCAAGCTGCGCTCGGCGCGCACGGATGCCGGCGGCGACTGCGCCATCTATTGCGTCGACCTGCGCGTGCGCCATCCCAACGCCGATGAATACCTGACGGCCACCGAGCTGCACTCGGTCGAGCACTTCCTGCTGGAAGGCTTTGGCCGCCTGCTGCCGGAGCACTTCATTTCCGTCGGCATCATGGGCTGCCAGACCGGCTTCTACCTGGTGTTTCGCGGCGAGGGCCGGGCGAGCGTGCTGCTGCCCCTGCTCGAGTGCATTCTGCAGGAGATGCAGCAGGCCGAGGCCGTGCCCTACGCCAGCATCGAGCAGTGCGGCAACTGGCGCAACCACAGCCTGCCCGACGCCCAGCGCATCGCGCGCGAAATCCTGGCGCGGCGCGCCGACTGGCTGGACGCAGCCACGGTGGCGGCATGAGAGGGCCCCGGTGCCAGGCGTGGACAGTGCGGCAGAAGGGCTTCGCATGAGCAGTGCCAGCCAGCGTTGGCAGGTGCGCGCCGAGCGCCCCGTGGCCTACGACGTGATCAAGACGCCGGGCCTGTTCGACGCGGCGAGCGAGGCGCTGCTGGCGTTCGGCCGGCCGCAGGGGCGGCGCTTCGTGGTCGTCGACGCCGAGGTCGCGCGCCACCATGGCGAGGCGATTCGCGCCTGGTTCACCGCCCATGGGGTGCAGGCGCGCATCCTGGTGGTGCCGGGTGGCGAGGAGAACAAGACGGTCGAGCTCTGGCAGGGCATCCTGCGCGCGCTCGACGAATTTCCGCTGCACCGGCGCGACGAGCCGATCATCGCCATCGGCGGCGGCGTGCTGACCG
>CAYRHV010000076.1:7330-9815 GCA_964424045.1 uncultured Ottowia sp.
CCGCTGCACCGGCGCGACGAGCCGATCATCGCCATCGGCGGCGGCGTGCTGACCGACGTGGTCGCCTTCGTCGCCGCCAGCTACCGGCGCGGCCTGCCGCACCTGAAGGTGCCGACCACGCTGATGGGCTACATCGACGCGGCGCTCGGCATCAAGGCCGGCATCAACTTCAACGGCCACAAGAACCGGCTCGGCAGCTTCGAGCCGCCGCTGGCGGTGCTGCTGGACCCGTCGCTGCTGTCGACGCTGCCGCGCCGCCACCTGCTGAACGGCGTGTGCGAGATCATCAAGCTCGCCATCATCCGCGATGCCGCGCTGTTCCGGGTGCTGGAGCAGCATGCGGCGGCCTGCGTCGCCGCGCGCTTCCAGGGCGGGGCCAGCGAGGCGATCCTGGACGCCGCCATCGGCGGCATGCTGGACGAGCTGGCGCCCAACCTGCACGAGGACGAGCTGGCGCGCAAGGTCGACTTCGGCCACACCTTCAGCTACGGGCTGGAGGCGCGCCACGCCGATCGCCTGCTGCACGGCGAGGCGGTGCTGCTCGACATCCTGGTCTCCTGCCTCATCGCCGAGCGCCGCGGCCTGCTGCCGGCGGCCGACGCGGCGCGCATCTTCGCCCTGGTGCAGCAGCTCGAGATCGGCCTCGATTGCGCGCTGCTCGACGCCGAGCTGATGTGGGATTCGTTGCTCGACCGCACCCTGCACCGGGACGGCCTGCAGCGCGTGCCCATGCCCGCCGGGCTGGGGCGCTGCGTCTTTCTCAACGACATCACGCGCGCCGAGCTCGACGCCGCGCTGCCGGCGCTATGCGCCCGAATCCAGTCCGATCATGAACCAGCCCTCGAACGTTGACCGCCAGGAAATCGACAAGTTCGACCGCGTCGCCCAGCTCTGGTGGGACCCCACCGGCAAGATGGGCATGCTGCACGTCATCAACCCGCTGCGCAGCCAGTTCGTGTTCGACCACGTCGACATCCGCGGCGCGCGCGCCGTCGACGTCGGCTGCGGCGGCGGCATCCTGACCGAGACCCTGGCGCAGGCCGGCGCCCGGACCGTCGGTATCGACCAGTCGGAGCTCACGCTCAAGGTGGCGCGCCAGCATGCCGAGCAGGGCAGCCTGGCGATCGACTACCGGCTGCAGACGGTGGAGCAGATGGCCGAGCTCGAGGCCGGCAGCTACGACGTCGTGACCTGCCTGGAAATGCTCGAGCACGTGCCCGACCCGTCCGCGGTGATCGCCGCCTGCACGCGCCTGCTGAAACCCGGCGGCCACGCCTTCTTCTCGACCATCAACCGCAACTTCAAGGCCTGGTTGTTCGCCATCGTCGGCGGCGAATACATCCTGCGCATCCTGCCGCGCGGCACGCACGAATACGCCAAGCTGATCCGCCCCGATGAGTTGCGCGGCTGGGCCCAGGCCGCCGGCCTGGACTTCATCAAGAGCGCCAGCCTCATGTACAACCCGCTGACGCGCAACTTCCGCGTCGCGCCGGGCCGCGAGGACGTCAACTACATGGCCAGCTTCGTCAAGCGCGATTGATCATGCTGCAGAAGTTTCTTGCCCTTTCGCGTTCCACCCACGGCGTGCTCGACATCGCCATGGCCGGCTTTGCCGCGCTGCTCTGGCTTGGGCACCTGCCGTCCTGGCCGGTGCTGGTGGTGGCCCTGATCACGGCCCTGGCCGGCTACACCGCGATCTATGCGCTGAACGACCTGATCGGCGTGAAGGTCGATCGCGAGAAGTTCGCCGGCGCCGGGCCGAATCCGGGCTACTCGGTCGAGGCCTCGGACTTGCGCTACCCGATCGCCCAGGGCCAGCTCAGCCTGGGCGCGGGCATCGCCTGGTTCAGCGCCTGGTATGTGGTGGCGCTGATCGGCGCCTGGTGGCTGAACCCCTTCCTGGTGGTGGTGGTGCTGGCGGCGCCGGTGCTGGAGACCCTTTACTGCGTGCTGTTCAAGGTCACCTACTGGCGCGTGCTGGTGAGCGGCCTGGTGAAGTCGCTGGGCCCGATTGCCGCCGTGCTGGCCGTGGTGCCGCGGCCGGACCCGGCCCTGCTGGCGCTGATGGTGGCCTGGGTGTTCGCCTGGGAGGTCGGTGGCCAGAACATCCCGGCCGACTGGAACGACGTCGAGGAAGACCGGCGCGTCGGCGCGCGCACCATCCCGCTGGTGTTCGGCCCGCGCGTCGCCGGCACCCTGGTGCTGCTGGCGCTGATCGCCACCGTGGCGCTGAGCCTGGCGCTGCCCGTGATGTCGCCGCTGGCGCTGGGCCTGCCGTACCTGGTCGCCACCTTCCTGATCGGATGGTTCCTGTTGCTGGTGCCGGGTTTTGCGCTGTTCCGCTCGCACGAGGGGCGGCGCGCGGCGCGGCTGTTCGACCGCGCCAGCCTGTATCCGCTGGCGCAGCTGGTGCTGATCGCCGTATTCGTGTTCCGGCCCTGACGGTTCGCCCGAGCGCGATCCGTTTCCGCGCGGGCTTGCCCGC
>CAYRHV010000077.1:0-9731 GCA_964424045.1 uncultured Ottowia sp.
AACTGGCGTGGGCCGGTTGGTTGAGATCGGTGGATGAATTTTGCAGGGCCGACTAATTCATGCCTGGCAGGCACGGCGACCATCAGGGGATCACGCCAAATTGGTTCAGCCACAATACCGTCTCCGACCTCGGCTGTATGCGCGAAACCAATCGCAAAATCTCCTGACCGTAACCCACGCAATTGTTCCGACAAAGGAACTTCACACAAACGGATTTCGACATCAGGCTCTTCTGCTCGGCAGCGCGCTAGAAATTCCGACAGTCGAAGATCAATCGCACCATCAGATATCGCAATACGCAAACTACCTCGCAAACCTGAAGCTACGGCTTTTGCATTCTCGCGTGCTTGATCTAGGGTTGTGAATAATCTGCGAGCGTCCTGTAAGAAGACGGCACCCGCTGAAGTCAAACGAGTTCCTCTACGATCTCGATCGAAAAGCACAACATTCAACTCATCCTCAAGCTCCTTGATGGTTCGAGACAAAGGAGGCTGCTCAATATGCAGACGTTCAGCGGCACGTGTGAAATGTAGTTCCTCAGCCAAAACAACAAAACAGCGCAGATGTCGCAATTCCATGCCTTACCTCACTCGTCACGGCAGCATAGCGCTTGCGATGAGGATCAGGAATTCACCCTCTTTGACGGCAGCGCCTCGAACAATGGGTGGCAGCTAGCCACATCTTAATCGTCTCGATTTTTTCAATATCTTCGTCAAAAATTATCTTTATCTTTAAGGTTGCAAATTCTGTTTTCTGTGAAATTTATTCAAAGTGAATATTTTCAGGCGCAACTCCAACAAGATGAGAACTGCAATACGGATCCAAACTATCATCAGAGCCTGGTCAGTACATGTGTTGGCCGCCATTCATGGCAACGTTGCTGCCGGTCATGAAGGCGGCGGCATCGCTCGCGATGAATGCCACCAGCGCGGCGATTTCATCCGGCTGACCAAGACGGCCGACTGGAATCGCATCGATGATCTTCTGGCGCACATCCTCGCGCACCGCCATCACCATCTCGGTGGCCAGGTAGCCCGGCGAGACTGTGTTGACCGTTACGCCCTTGCGCGCCACTTCCTGTGCGAGTGCCTTCGTGAATCCATGGACGCCAGCCTTGGCCGTCGAATAATTGGTCTGCCCGAACTGGCCCTTGCTGCCGTTGATCGAAGAAATGTTGATGATGCGTCCCCAGCCACGCTCCATCATCGGATCGATGAACGGTTTGGTGACGTTGAACATCGAGTCCAGGTTGGTGCGCAGCACGGCGTCCCAGCCGGCCTTGTCCAGCTTGCGCAGCGTGGCGTCGCGGGTGATGCCGGCGTTGTTCACCAGAATGTCGATTTGATAATCATCGGCATGGATGCGCCGCGCCAGCTCCTGCGACGACTCATAGTCGGACACATCCACCCCATAGGCGGCAAATGCGTAGCCCTGCGCCGCCTGCTCGCGCTGCCATGGGCCAATCTTGGTGTTGCCTGGTGTGTGCGTGACGATCACGCGGTGGCCAACAGCGTGCAGGGCGCGGGCGATGGCTGCGCCCAACCCACGGCTGCCTCCCGTGACCAGCGCTGTTCGTTGTGGGGGATTCATGGCGTACTCCTCATTTCTTGGTCTTGCCCTGTGGTGCGACAGCAGGCGCGGTCCAGGGCTGCGCCCATTGCTGACAAAGCTGAGCAAAAGAGGCCGTTTCAGCATTGGCGCCGAGTGCCTCGGAGACAGACTCTTGCCAGGCTATAAGTGCCTGCCGCAAACCATCGGCAAAAGCAGCCTGGCTCTTGGCAGCTGCTTGTCCGGCTGCTTGAGCGTCGTCCATGCGGCCCTGGCACAGACGCCAGAAAACTTCAGACGGCAGGGTCGCAAGCGCCTGCCAGTCGGCTGCCTGCTGCAGGCCTTTGATGCGAGATGACGTCTCCTGCATTCCGTCGGCGCTCAGTTGTTGCATGGCTTCGAGCCAGTGATGGCCGCTTTCCTGCAGCAAGCGCGTGATCTGCAGCTGCAGTTTGGCATTGGCCTTGTAGAGTTGAATCGGCAGTTCGGGGTTCATGGCAGTACTCCACGGTCATGGTGTGCCCCTGTGGGGCGGGTATGGGCATCCCTTTCAAGGTGACCCGATCGAACCGCAGCGGCTTTGCCGCCGCCGCAGGGCGTCATTTCATCTCGTCATCACATAGGTTCCGGGTGCATCGCCAAGCGGTGCATATGCGTCGTGCATGCCACCCACGACAGGCGGTGTTACCCGCCCTGACGAGCGTTGCGCCAGCCACTGTTGCCAGGCCGGCCACCAAGAGCCCTCGCACAGCGGCTGGTCGGCGCGCCACTGCTGCGGATCGACATAGCGATCACCAGTGGCGCGGGTGGCGATCTGGAAGCTGCGCCGCGGATGCCCCGGTTCGCTGACCACCCCGGCGTTGTGCCCGCCGCTGGTGAGAACGAAGGTCAGCTCGGCATCACTGAGCAAGTGCATCTTGTACACGGAAGGCCAAGGCGCGACGTGGTCGCGTACCGTTCCGACGATGAACATGGGCACCTCGATGTCGGCGATCGCTACCGGCTTGCCACCCACGCGATAGCGCCCTTCGGCCAGATCGTTGCCCAGATACAGGCGCCGCAGATACTCGCTGTGCATGCGGTACGGCATGCGGGTCACGTCGGCGTTCCAGGCCATCAGGTCATTGAGTTCCTGCCGTTCGCCCATCAGGTATTCACGCACCCGGCGCGACCAGATCAGGTCACGCGAGTTGAGCATCTGAAACGCCCCGGCCATCTGCTTGCCGTCGAGATAGCCCTTGTCCCACATCCCGGCCTCCAGCCAGGCGAGTTGGCTCTCGTCGATAAACAGCGCGATTTCGCCCGATTCTCGGAAATCGGTCTCTGACGCCAGCAGTGTCAGGCTGCGCAGCCGCTCATCGCCATCGCGCGCCATGGCGGCGGCCGCGATTGTCAACAAGGTGCCGCCCAGACAGTAGCCGACCGCCTGTACCTTGCGTTCGGGCACGATGGCCGTGACCGCATCCAGCGCATCCATGACGCCGAGCCAGCGGTAATCCTCCAGGCCGAGGTCGCGATCGGCCGCCGTCGGGTTCTTCCAGGAAATGATGAACACCGTGTGCCCCTGCTCGACCAGGTACCTCACCATGGAGTTCTGCGGCGACAGGTCGAGGATGTAGTACTTCATGATCCACGAGGGCACGATCAGCACAGGCTCGGCATGCACGTCGGGCGTCGTGGGTGTGTACTGGATCAGCTCGATCAGGTGGTTGCGAAACACCACCTTTCCAGGCGTGACCGCGACGTCCTTGCCGACCTCGAAGCCTTCAACCCCGGCCGGGGCATCGTCAAGGACGAGACGCAGCGCATCGTCGAAAAAATTCATGGCGCCGCGCCACAAGTTGGCGCCGCCGCTGGCTCGGATGGCATCCAGCACTTCGGGGTTGGTCCAGATGAAGTTCGAGGGCGACCACATGTCCAGCCACTGCCGCCCGGCGAAAGTCACCATGTTTTCGTGATGGCGCGACATGCCGCGCACACCGGTGGTGGCGTTGTGCCACCACTGCTGGTGCAGCAGGAAGCCCTGATGGATCACGTTGAAGGGCCACTGCTGCCAAGCCGGTGCCGCAAAGCGCCGATCCTGCTCCAAAGGTTCGATGCAAGCCTGGCAGTCGTGCGCGCCTGCCGCATGCATGGCGTAGCGCGCCAGGCGCTGCTGCTTGTGCAAGCCCTTTTCGAGCAGGCTGCGTTGCTTGCCTGGGGAAAGACTCAGGTGCAGCGCCCAGTCATACCAGGCCAGCAAACCCGCCGCCGGCGACAAGCCACCAGTGCCGCGTGCACGCCAAGCGTTGGCGAGCGTATCCAGAACATCGGGGCGGCTGTCCTCAATCGAAGCCGGCACGGGTGTGTCATGCATGGCAGCAACATTCATCTGCGATTCCTAATTTTGCAAGTGACTTATTACTATCTTAATGCTTATAAAAAAAGATGCAACCGCCTCCTGAGCGACGAGTGAATTCCACCTCTTTACAGGAAAAGTTGCTCCGTCGGCATCCCTGATACTGATCACCAATCCGTCAGCTAGTGACGCTTTTCCTTCTTAAGAATGGCCACCTATGCTTGAGTCAGATCACCGTTGCATACGGGGACAGATCTGTTCTGGCTAGCCTCGATCAATTGGATATTTGATGTTGCAACATGGTTGTTTTGTATGTTAAGATAGTAATAAATCACTTACTTTAAGGAGCGCGAACAGTGAACGAACGTCCCCAGTACTTGTCTGCTGAAGAGCGGCGCGCGGCCACAGTGCAAGCCGTTGTCGATTTGGCAGCAGAGCAAAACCCGGCCGAGATCACGACTACCGCCATCGCTGATCGCATGGGCTTGACGCAAGGCGCGTTGTTTCGCCACTTCCCCACCAAAGAATCGATTCTGGAAGCGACGATGTCTTGGGTCGGCGAGCGGCTGCTGGTTCGTGTGGACAAGGCGGCCGAAGGTGCTGCGTCACCCGCTGCGGCGCTCGAAGCCATGTTCATGACGCACATCGACTTCGTGGCCAAGCACCCCGGTGTGCCGCGCATGTTGTTCGGCGAGCTGCAACGCGCTGGCGAGACGCTTCCCAAGCGCATGGTGCAGACCTTGATTCGCCAGTACGAGCAGCGCTTGCGCCGCTTGATGGAAGAAGGTAAGGCGCAGGGAGAACTGAACGCACAGCTGGACGTGGACGCCGCCGCCGTACTGTTCATCGGCACGATCCAGGGACTGGTCATGCAGTCGCTGTTGGCCGGCAAGGTCAGCCGCATTCGGCGCGATGCGCCTGCCGTGTTTGCCATCTATCTCCGTGGCATCACGCAAAGATCATGAAGACGAGCACTCGCCTGCCACGCAATACGTGGAGCCGGCTGCTCTCCCTGCTGGCCATCGGCTTTGGCCTGCTCACGCTTCGGGAGGGCGGCGCGGTGCTGTTTGTCGACGGCGCGGCACGCCTGGCCGCCGGCCACTATGTGCCTTTTGTGCTCTGGTTCAATTTTTTGGCCGGGTTCGCCTACGTCGTTGCGGGCGTTGGCCTGTGGTTGCGCCGGCACTGGGCGGCCTGGCTAGCGGTGGTCATCGCGGTAGCAACCGCACTCGTGTTTCTGGCTTTCGGCGTGCATGTGGCACTGGGCGGCGCCTGGGAGCAGCGCACGGTGATCGCCATGGCACTGCGCACTTTGGTCTGGGCCGGTATCGCGACGATCGCCTGGCGAGGATCTGCGACGAACGCGCAGGCCATACGCGAGCACTGAGCACTTTTATCTAGCGGACATTCATCCATGACAACTTCAAATCTCCCCGCCAAAAGAACCCGTTGGGTCGTGATCGCGGTCGTCATATTCGCTCTTGGGGGCGCGCTGGCGTTCTGGCTATCGCGGGATCATGGCAAAGAAGATTCGTTGCGTCTCTACGGCAACGTCGATATCCGCGAGGTGCAGCTGGCCTTCCGTCAGCCCGGACGGGTGGTGCAGATGGCCTTCGACGAGGGCGACACCGTCAGCGCTGGCGCGCAACTAGCCGCGCTCGACGCGCAGCCGTACCAGGATGCCCTGGCCGCTGCGCAGGCCCAGGTGCAGGTCGCGCAGGCCGAGCTGGCCAAGCTGCGCCGTGGCCTGCGTCCGCAGGAAATCATTCAGGCACGCGAGGCCCTCAGGCAGGCGCAGGCACTCGCCACCGATGCCGAACGGAATTTCAAGCGCCAGAGTGGCCTGCTGGCCTCGGGCGCCAGCAGCCAGCGCACGGTCGATGCCGCCCGCACGGCACGCGACCAGGCGGTCGCCGGCGTCGAATCGGCCAAGGCGGCCCTGTCGCAGGCCTCTGAAGGTTTTCGCAAGGAAGACATCGCCGCGGCCGAGGCGCGCCTTGCGGCTGCCCAGGCGTCTGCGGCGCAAGCCACCACGGCGTTGGCCGACACCGAACTGGTCGCGCCCAGCGACGGCACCATCATCGCGCGCGTGCGTGAGCCCGGCAGCATGGTGGCCAGCCAGAGCACGGTCTACAGCCTGAGTCTGGACAAACCTGTTTACGTGCGCGCTTACGTGGGCGAACCGGACTTGGGGCGCATCGCGCCTGGCACTGCAGTGCAGGTCAAGAGCGACTCATCGGACAAGGCCTATCGCGGCCAGATTGGCTTCATCTCGCCACGCGCTGAATTCACCCCCAAGACGGTGGAGACGACGGATCTGCGCACCGACCTGGTGTACCGTCTGCGCATCGTCATCGACGAAGCCGATAGCGACGCCGCACTGCGCCAGGGCATGCCGGTGACGATCACAGTCGATGCCCAACCCGGCTCTATCGCACGCTCCGGGGGGCGCTGAGATGTCCGCGAACGCCGCTATCGACGCGCGTAACGACACGGCACTTGAAACCGCCGCCGTCGTCATCGACGGCGTGGACAAGCATTTCGGCAAGGTGCAGGCCCTGCGGGGTTTGAGTGCGCGCATCCACTATGGGCGGCTGACCGGCCTGGTCGGCCCCGACGGTGCCGGCAAGACGACACTGATGCGCATCCTGACCGGCCTGCTGACACCCAATGCCGGCCGCGTCACCCTAGCGGGCTTCGACGTAGTCCGCGACAACGACGCCATCCACGTCGCCAGCGGCTACATGCCGCAGCGTTTTGGCCTGTACGAAGACCTGTCGGTGATGGAGAACATGCACCTGTACGCGCAGCTGCGCGGCATGGACGCCAACCGCAATGCCGATCTGTTTGCCGAGTTGCTCGACTTCACGCGCCTCGCGCCCTTCACCAAGCGCCTGGCCGGCAAACTCTCCGGCGGCATGAAGCAGAAGCTGGGGCTGGCCTGTGCCCTCATGGCGCGGCCCAAGGTGCTGCTGCTGGACGAGCCCGGCGTGGGCGTCGATCCGGTCAGCCGCCAGGACTTGTGGCGGATGGTGCAGGCACTGACCGACGAGGGCATGGCCGTGGTCTGGTCCACTGCCTATCTCGACGAGGCCGAGCGCTGCGAAAGCGTGCTGCTGCTGAACCAGGGGCAGCTGCTGTTCGATGGCCCGCCGCAGCAGCTGACCGCGCAGCTCGAAGGCCGCAGCTTCCGTCTGGAGAACGTCGGCGCCGAGCGCCGGGCAGTGCTGACCCAGGCGCTCGATCTGCCCAGCGTGAGCGATGGCGTGATCCAGGGCGCCGGCGTGCGCGTGGTGCTGCGCAAGGGTGCAGACACGGAGCAGGTGAAGGCGCTTGCCAATCGGGCACAGGTGGAGCTGGCGCCGGTGCCGGCACGTTTTGAGGATGCCTTCATCGACCTGCTTGGCGGTGGCCCCGGCGGCACATCAAGCCTGGCCGAACGGCTGGCGCCAGTGGAACTGGGCTCGGACGTCGCCGTGTCGTGCCGTGACCTGACCAAGCGCTTCGGTGCATTCACCGCCACCGACAAGGTCAGCTTCGAGGTGCAGAAGGGCGAGATTTTCGGCCTGCTCGGCCCCAATGGCGCCGGCAAGTCCACCACCTTCAAGATGTTGTGCGGCCTGTTGAAACCCACTGCTGGCGAAGCGCATGTGGTGGGCCACGATCTGCGCCGCGCCACCGGCGCGGCCAAGAGCCGCCTGGGCTACATGGCGCAGAAATTTTCGCTCTACGGCCTGCTGTCGGTGCAGCAGAACCTGGAGTTCTCGGCTGGGGTCTACGGGCTGGAAGGCAGCACCCGGCGCGAGCGCATCGCCGAGATGATCGAAACCTTTGACCTGGGCGGCTGGCTGTCCGCCACGCCCGACTCCCTGCCGCTGGGCCACAAGCAGCGCCTGGCGCTGGCCTGCTCGCTGATGCACCGCCCGCCGGTACTGTTCCTCGACGAGCCCACCTCGGGCGTGGACCCGATCACCCGGCGCGAGTTCTGGACCCACATCAACGGCCTGGCGCGCAAGGGCGTGACCATCATGGTCACCACCCACTTCATGGACGAGGCCGAATACTGCGACCGGGTGGCCATGCTGTCGCGCGCGCAGCTGATCGCACTGGACACGCCCGACGCGCTCAAGCGCATGGCCATCGGCCCGGAACACCCCGATCCGACCATGGAGGACGCCTTCATTCACCTGGTCGAGTCGGCGGATCGCACGATGGAGGCCGCCACATGAACGGCCTGACTAAACGCAAGGATGGGGACGGCGGTCCGGTGCAGGCTGACCTGCGCCGCTTCGACCTGCGTCGCCTGCTGGCCCTGGTCACCAAGGAAAGTTACCAGGCGCTGCGCGATCCCTCGACCCTGCTGATCGCCTTCGTGCTGCCGGTGGTGTTGCTGCTGCTGTTTGCCTATGCGGTATCGCTGGACGCTAAGGACGTGCGTGTTGGTGTGGTGTTGGAGGCGCCGAGCGCGTCGGCGCAGTCGTTGGCTGCCGCGTTTTCGGGCACGCGCTTCCTGGACGTGCAATTTGCTCACGACCGACGCGAAGTGGCCGACAAGCTGGTGTCCGGTGCGCTGCGCGGCTACGTGGTCATTCCGCAGGACTTCGAGCAGCGCTTGGCGCGACGCGGCAGCGAGCCGCAGGTGCAGATCGTCACCGACGGCTCTTACCCCAATACCGCCAACTACGTCGAAAACTACGCCCGCGGCGTGGTGCAGAGCTGGCGCGCCGGGCTTGATGTCGCGGCACCTGCGCAGTCCGTGGTACTGGAGCCGCGCTACTGGTTCAACCCCGAGCTGGAAAGCCGCCGAGCGCTGATTCCGGGGGCGATTGCCATCGTCATGACCATCATCGGCACCATGCTTACCGCACTGGTGGTGGCACGCGAGTGGGAGCGCGGCACGATGGAGGCGGTGTTGTCCACACCAGCTTCGGTGGCCGAAATCCTGATCGGCAAGCTGCTGCCTTACTTCGCGCTCGGCATGCTGTCCACACTAGTCGCGGCAGGGTTGGCGGTATTCGTGTTCGGCGTACCGATGCGCGGCTCGCTGGCGGCTCTGCTCTTGCTGTCTGCCGTGTTCATGGTGCCAGCACTGGGCCAGGGCCTGCTGATCTCATCGCTGGCGCGCAACCAGTTCCTGGCGGCGCAAATCGCGCTGTTCACGGGCTTCCTGCCGGCTTTCATGTTGTCGGGCTTTCTGTATGAGATCGACGCGATGCCCGCGCCAATCCGCGCCATCACTCGGGCGGTTCCGGCGCGTTATTTCGTTGATTCGCTCAAGACGGTGTTCCTGGCAGGCGACATCTGGGCGGTGTTTCTTCCAAACCTGGCAGCAATGGCGGCGATCGGGGCGCTGTTCTTCATGATCGCCAAACGCGCCACGCGCAAGAACCTGGAGTGAGCCGATGTTGGTCTCCGCATTTTCGTTCACCCGCTTGCGCGCTCAGTTCATCAAGGAAGTGCTCAGCGTGCTGCGCGACCCGCGCAGCCGAATGGTGGTGTTCGTGCCGCCGATCCTGCAGCTGCTGGTGTTTGCCTTTGCTGCAACGCTGGAAGTGCGCAACGTGGATATCGCCGTCTATAACCAGGACGGGGGTCGCTGGTCGCATGAACTGGTGCAGCGCCTGGACAGCGCCAAATTCATCACCCATGTGCACCGTGTGGACAGCCAACGCAAGCTGCACGACCTGATTGACCGCGGTGAGGTGATCGCGGCGCTGTCCATTCCCGTGGATTTCTCGCGCACGATTGCTGCTGGCGAGAGCGGTCGCGCGCAGGCGCTGGTCGATGGCAGGCGCAGCAACTCGGGCCAGATCACGGTGTCCTACCTGTCGACCATCGCCGCCGA
>CAYRHV010000078.1:0-9680 GCA_964424045.1 uncultured Ottowia sp.
CGCCTGGACAGCAACCGCAAGCTGCTCGGCAACGTCGCCAACATCGCCTGGAACGGGCTGCCGCTGGACTACCTCGAGCACTGGACCGAGCGCGTGCAGGCCGTGACGGCCGAGCAGATCCGCGCCGTGTTCCAGCGCGTGCTGCAGCCCGACCGCATGGTGACGGTGGTGGTCGGCGGCCCGGCCTAGCCGGCACCGCACCGTCGGTCATGGCCAGGAACCCGCACCGCCCGCGCGCCGCGCTGCCGCGCCAGCTGCGCATCATCGGCGGCCAGTGGCGCAGCCGCCTGCTGCCGGTGGCGGACCGACCCGGCCTGCGGCCGACGCCGGACCGCGTGCGCGAGACCCTGTTCAACTGGCTGGGCCAGGACCTGGCCGGCTGGCGCGTGGTCGATGCCTTTGCCGGCAGCGGCGCGCTCGGACTGGAGGCAGCCTCGCGTGGCGCCGCCCAGGTGCTGCTGGTCGAACACGATGCTGGCCTGGCGGCCGGCCTGGGCGCGCTGCGCGAGCGGCTGGGGGCCGAGGCGGTGCGCGTGCAGCGCGGCGACGGCGTGGCCGCGCTGCAGGCGCTGGCACCGACCAGCGTCGATCTGGTGCTGCTGGATCCGCCCTTCGACGCGCAGCAGCTTTGCGCACCGGCGCTGGCGGCCGCGGCGCGGGCCGTGCGCGCGGGCGGCTTCGTCTACCTGGAGGCGTCGCGGCGCTGGGAGCAGGCTGAACTCGACGTCCACGGCCTGGTCCTGCACCGCCACCTCAAGGCCGGTGCCGTGCACGCGCACCTGTTCAGGCGGCCGCTGCCCGGCGCCTGAAGAAGACCGGTGGCCGTGCCTGGCGCAGGACCGGGCGGCTTTCGCATAATCGGCGCACGGGTGGCGCCGTCCAGGCGCTGCCAACTGCAGGAGCACCGCGCCCATGAACCCGCCCGTCACCGCCCTCTATCCCGGCACCTTCGACCCCATCACCCTGGGTCACGAGGACATCGTGCGCCGGGCGGCGCGCCTGTTCGACCGCGTCGTCATTGCCGTCGCGGTGGCGCACCACAAGAAGACGCTGTTCACGCTGGACGAGCGGCTGGCGATCACGCGCGAGGCGCTGGCCGACCTGCCGCAGGTCAGCGTCGAGCCCTTCACCGGCCTGGTGACCGCGTTTGCCGTCGCGCAGGGCGCGCGCGTGATGGTGCGCGGCGTGCGCAGCGTGACCGATTTCGACTACGAGGCGCAGCTGGCCGGCATGAACCGGGCCCTGGTGCCGGCGGTGGACACCATCTACCTCACCCCGGGCAGCGAGACCCAGCACATCAGCAGCACCCTGGTGCGCGAGATCAGCATGCTCGGCGGCGACGTCAGCGGCTTCGTTTCGGCGCCGGTGCTGGCGCGCCTGCGCGCCCGCGTCGAGACGCGCGCGGGCCACTGAACAGCGACGGTTGCGGCCCGGTGCGGGCTCGCCTCGACAGGCGGGCGGTTGCGACCCGCGTCGTCTATTTCGCGGATTCCATCTCCGCCACATCGCTGGCCGCGTTCCGCGGCGTGTCCAGCTGCTCCATTTTTTCCAGCATCCGGAGCAGGTAGTGCAGGGTGTGCGTGACGTCGTTGATTGAGAAATCGGCCAGCACCTCTTCGTAGTAGCGGTAGATCTTGGGCAGGGCCTGCTTCTGCCACAGCTGGCGCCCTGTTTCGGTCATCGTGACCACGCGCGAGCGCCGGTCCTGCGCGCCGGGCGCCACCGTGATGTGGCCGTCGCGCTCCATCCGGCTGATCAGTCCGGCCAGGTTCTGCCGGCTCACCATCAGGTAGCGGGCCAGTTCGCCCACACCCATGCCGTCGCGCGACTGCTCGCGGGACAGCGCACCCAGCACCGCCCATTGCTGCGTCGTCAGGCCTTCGGCTTCGACCGCGCGGCTCCCGGTTTTATGCAACATGTTGGCGCATTGATAGAGCCGAAAGAACAATCTGTTGGCAAGATCAAGTTTGGTCTGATTCTCTGTCATCCTAGGGAAACTACCTATTTTTAGAGGAAAGAAATTGCTTGCGCCACGACTGGCATCGCCGCATAATTGCGTCAACACATTGTCATATCAAAACAAGTTGTCATGGCAATGATCAAGCAGTTTCCCCTTTTCTGCAACGGAGACCATGCAATGAACCAACGTTTCGAAAACCAGACCGTGATCGTCACCGGGGGCGGTGGCGGCATTGGCGGCGCGACCTGCCGCCGCTTCGGCGCCGAGGGCGCGCGCGTGGCCGTGTTCGACCTCGACCTTGACGCCGCCGAGCGGGTGGTCGAGGCCGTGCGCGCCGCAGGCGGGGTGGCCCAGGCCTTTCGCTGCGACATCACCGACCGGGCCAGCGTCGACGCCGCCGTCGCCGGCGCCAGCGAGCAGCTCGGTCCGATCGACGTGCTCGTCAACAACGCTGGCTGGGACGTGTTCAAGCCTTTCACCAAGACAGAACCCGCGCAGTGGGACCAGTTGATCGCGATCAACCTGACCGGCGCGCTGCACATGCACCACGCGGTGCTGCCCGGCATGGCGCAGCGCAAGCAGGGCCGGATCGTCAACATCGCCTCCGACGCGGCGCGCGTCGGCTCCTCGGGCGAGGCGGTGTATGCCGCCTGCAAGGGCGGGCTGGTGGCCTTCTCCAAGACGATCGCACGCGAGCACGCGCGCCACGGCGTGACCGTGAACGTGGTCTGCCCGGGGCCCACCGACACCGCGCTGTTCGCCGACTACAAGGAAGGCGCCGGCAACCCCGAGAAGCTGGTCGAGGCCTTCACGCGCTCGATCCCGCTGGGGCGCATCGGGCAGGCCGAGGACCTGCCGGGCGCGATCCTGTTCTTTGCCAGCGGCGACGCCGCCTTCATCACGGGCCAGGTCCTGAGCGTCTCGGGCGGCCTGACGATGAACGGCTGAGCGCGCACGCCACTGCACCCGAAACATTTCAACCGGAGACCTGACCATGGACTATCAAGACATCCTCTACGAAATCCGCAACGGCGTGGCCTGGATCACGATCAACCGCCCGGAGAAGATGAACTCCTTTCGCGGCACGACCTGCGACGAGCTGATCAAGGCCCTGTACCGGGCCGGCTACGACCGCTCGGTCGGCGCCATCGTGCTGGCCGGCGCCGGCGACCGCGCCTTCTGCACCGGCGGCGACCAGTCGGCGCACGACGGCAACTACGACGGCCGCGGCACCATCGGCCTGCCGATGGAGGAGCTGCACACCGCCATCCGCGACGTGCCCAAGCCGGTGATCGCCCGCGTGCAGGGCTATGCGATCGGCGGCGGCAACGTGCTGTGCACGATCTGCGACCTGACGATCTGCTCCGACAAGGCCACGTTCGGCCAAGCCGGACCCAAGATGGGCTCGGTCGACCCGGGCTACGGCACGGCCTTCCTGGCGCGCGTGGTGGGCGAGAAAAAGGCGCGCGAGATCTGGTATTTCTGCCGCCGCTACTCGGGCCAGGAGGCGGTCGAGATGGGCCTGGCCAACATCTGCGTGCCGGCCGACCAGCTCGACGCCACCGTGCAGCAGTGGGGCGAGGAGCTGTGCGAGCGCAGCCCGACAGCGCTGGCCATCGCCAAGCGCAGCTTCAACATGGACACCGCCCACCAGGCCGGCATCGCCGGCATGGGCATGTATGCGCTCAAGCTGTTCTACGACACCGAGGAGTCGCGTGAAGGCGTCAACGCGCTGAAGGAAAAGCGCAAGCCCGATTTCCGCAAATACGCGAAGTAGGCGCCATTCCCAACGATGAATCGCCGGCCTGGCGCGCCGTTCGGCGCGTCGGGGCCGGCCCCACCCCGGAGACAAACCCATGAACCCGTATCTGGACGAAGACCTGGCCGCGCTCGCCGAGCACGCGCGGCGCTTTGCCACCGACCGCATCGCTCCCGGCTTCCAGGAGCGTGACCAAACCCGTGTGCTCGACCCTGCGCTGATGCGCGAGATGGGCGAGATGGGCTTCATCGCCCCCGAACTGCCCGAATCCTTCGGCGGCCAGGGGCTCGGCGTGCTGGCCGCCGGCGTGATCCACGAGGAGGTGGCGCGGGCCGACCTCAGCATCTCCTACATCAACCTGCTCGGCTCCCTGAACGCGCAGATCCTCTCGCATCATGGGCGCCCCGAGGTGGTCGAGCCCTGGCTGCGCAAGCTGGTGGCGGGCGAGGCACTGTGCGCGATCGCGCTGACCGAGCCGCGTGGCGGATCCGACGCCGGCAACCTGCGGCTGCGCGTGGAACGCGACGGCAATGACTACGTGATCAATGGCGAGAAGACCTCGATCTCGGCGGCCGACCAGGCCGACATCGCGGTCGTCTTCGGCCGCACCGGCACCGTCGAATCGGCGGCGCACGGCGTGACCGCGCTGCTGGTGCCGATGGACGCGCCGGGCGTCACGACCAGCCGCTTCGACTGTCACGGCCAGCGTGCGATCGGCCGCGGCTCGATCTTCTTCGAGAACGTGCGCGTGGCGCAGGACCATCGCCTGGGCGACGAGAACAAGGGCTTCGTCCAGGTGATGCAGGGCTTCGACTTCTCGCGCGCGCTGATCGGCCTGCAGGTGCTGGCGGTGGCCCGCGTCGCGCTCGAGGAGACCTGGGCCTATGTCACCGAGCGCCAGGCCTTCGACCGTCCCCTGTCGGCGTTCCAGGGCGTGTCCCATCCGCTGGCCGACCTGGAGACCCGGGTGCAGGCGGCGCGCCTGCTGTGCCTGCAGGCCCTGTGGCTGAAGGACCGCGGACTGCCGCACAGCGCCGAGGCGGCGATGTGCAAGTGGTGGGCCCCCCGGCTGGCCTACGAAACCGTGCACCAGTGCCTGCTGATGTTCGGCCACGGCGGCTACGACCGCGGCCCGATGGAGCAGCGCCTGCGCGACGTGCTCGGCTTCCAGATCGGCGACGGCACCGCCGAGATCATGAAGACGATCATCGCGCGCGCCCGTGCCGGCCGCGCCGCGGTGCCGGCCTGAATCCCCACGATTTCCAGAGGAGACCCGAGATGGACTTCGACCCCGTTCTCCTGCCGCCGCGCCGCGCGAACAGCCTCGCGCAAGGCTGGTGGCACGATCGCACGATCAACGACGAGCTCGACGCCTGCGTCGCCGAGTGCCCCGACAAGCTGGCGCTGACGACGGTGCGCAGCGAGAGTGGCGAGACGCGCCGCTACAGCTATCGCGAACTGGCCGCGCTGGCCGACCGCATCGCCGTGGGCCTGAGCCGCCTGGGCGTGGGCCGCAACGACGTGGTCGCGATGCAGTTGCCCAATGGCTGGCAGTTCTCGCTGCTCTACCTGGCCTGTTCGCGCATCGGCGCGGTGCTGAACCCCTTGATGCCGATTTTCCGCGAGCGCGAGCTGTCGTTCATGCTCGCGCACGGCGAGGCCAGGGTGCTGGTGGTGCCCAAGGTGTTCCGCGGCTTCGACCACGAGGCGCTGGCCCGGACCCTGCAGGCGAAGCTGCCGACGCTCGAGCGCATCGTCGTGGTCGGTGGCGGCGGCGCCGACGACTTCGACGCCCTGCTCACGCAGCCGGCGTGGGAGCGCGAGCCCGACGCGGCGCGCATCCTGGGCGAGAACCGCCCCGGTCCGGACGACGTGACGCAGCTGATCTACACCTCGGGCACCACCGGCGAGCCCAAGGGCGTGATGCACACCGCCAACACGCTGATGGCCAACATCGTGCCCTATGCCGAGCGGCTGCACCTGGGCGCCGACGACGTGGTGCTGATGGCCAGCCCGATGGCGCACCAGACCGGCTTCATGTATGGCCTGCTGATGCCGATCATGCTGCGCGCCAGCGCCGTGCTGCTCGATGCCTGGCAGCCGCGGCTGGCGCTCGAGCTGGTCGATGCCGAGCGCGTCAGCTTCACCATGGCCTCGACCCCGTTCCTGGCCGACCTGACGGCCACGGTGCGCGAAGCCGGCCAGGCCGTGCCGACGCTGCGGACCTTCGTCTGTGCCGGCGCGCCGATCCCCGGTGCCCTGGTCGAGCAGGCGCGCGAGGTGCTGGGCAGCAAGATCGTCTCCGCCTGGGGCATGACCGAGAACGGCGCCGTCACGATGATCGCGCTCGAGGACGAGGACGAGCGCGCGGTCGCCACCGACGGCAAGCCGCTGCGCGGCGTCGAGGTCAAGGTGGTCGACGAGTCGGACACGGCGCTGGCGCACGACGAGGTCGGCCGGCTGCTGGTGCGTTCCTGCTCCAACTTCGGCGGCTACCTGAAGCGGCCGCAGTGGAACAACACCGACGCCGACGACTGGTTCGACACCGGCGACCTGGCGCGCATCGACGCGCGCGGCTACATCCGCATCAGCGGGCGCAGCAAGGACGTGATCATCCGCGGCGGCGAGAACATCCCGGTGATCGAGATCGAAGGCCTGCTCTACAAGCATCCGGCCGTCGCCCAGGTGGCCATCGTCGCCTACGCCGACGAACGCCTGGGCGAACGCGCCTGCGCGGTGGTCGTGCCCAAGGCCGGGCAGACGCTGGAGTTCGACGCCATGGTCGAGTTCCTGAAGGCGCAGGGAATCGCGCTGCAATACGTCCCGGAACGCCTGGTGACGTGCGAGGCGATGCCGGCCACGCCGTCCGGAAAGATCCAGAAATTCCGGTTGCGCGAAATGCTGCGCGAGGGCCTGTTGTGAGAGCCGACGCACTCCGTGCCGAACCGCAGCGCGGCGCGGCCCGTCCCGACTGTTTCCTGGAGATTCCCCATGGCCATTGATCCGCAATCCTTTGAACTGCTGTTGTCCACCGTGCAGCGCTTTGTGCGCGAACGCCTGATTCCCGCCGAGAACGAGCTGGAGGAACGTGACGAGGTGCCGCCCGAGCTGGTGCAGGCGATGCGCGAGCTGGGCCTGTTCGGCCTGACCGTGCCCGAGGAGTGGGGCGGCATCGGCCTGTCGGTCAGCCAGGAAGTGCAGGTCAACTTCGAGCTCGGCCGCACCGCGCCGGCGTTCCGCTCGGTGTTCGGCACCAACATCGGGATCGGCTCGCAGGGCATCCTGATCGACGGCACGCCGGAGCAGAAGGCGCAATTCCTGCCGCGCGTGGCCAGCGGCGAGCTGATCATGTCGTTCGCGCTGACCGAGCCCGACGCCGGCTCGGACGCGGCGGCGCTGAAGACCCGCGCCGAACTCGACGGCGATCATTACGTGCTCAACGGCAGCAAGCGCTTCATCACCAATGCGCCGCGGGCCGGCGCCTTTACCCTGATGGCGCGCACCGGCGGCCCGGGCGCCGATGGCGTGTCGGCCTTCATCGTGCCGGCCGACCTGCCGGGCATCACGCTGGGCAAGACCGATCGCAAGATGGGCCAGCGCGGCACCAAGACCTGCGACATCGTGCTGGAGAACGTGCGCGTGCCGGCCAGCCACATCATCGGCGGCCAGCCGGGCCAGGGCTTCAAGACCGCCATGAAGGTGCTCGATCGCGGCCGGCTCAACATCTCGGCCGTGGCCTGCGGCATGGCGCAGCGCGTGCTGGACGAGTCGACCCGCTACGCGTCCGAGCGCCGGCAGTTCGGCAAGCCGCTGGGCGAGTTCCAGCTGATCCAGGCCATGCTGGCCGACAGCCAGGCCGAGCTGCTGGCCGGCTGGGCCCTGGTGCGCGAGGTGGCGCGCCGCTACGACGACAAGCCGGCGCAGGTCGCCGACCCCGAGCTTTCGATGCAGGTGTCCTGCGCCAAGATGTTCAGCACCGAGATGGCCGGCCGCGTGGCCGACCGCGGCGTGCAGGTGCACGGCGGCGCCGGCTACATCAACGAATACCCGGTCGAGCGCTTCTACCGGGACGTGCGCCTGCTGCGCCTCTACGAAGGCACGACCCAGATCCAGCAGATGATCATCGGGCGCCAGTTGCTGCGCCAGCAATGAGCCGGACGCCATGACCCCCGATCAAATCCTCCAGCAATACGGCCCGCGCGAGTCGATGGACTACGACGTGGTGGTCGTGGGTGCCGGCCCCGGCGGCCTGTCGGCGGCCATCCGCATCAAGCAGCACGCCGCCCAGAAGGGCCAGGACGTCTCGGTGGTGGTGCTGGAGAAAGGCTCCGAACCTGGCGCCCACATCCTCTCGGGCGCCGTCATCGACCCCAAGGCCCTCACCGAGCTGATCCCCGACTGGAAAGACCGGGGCGCGCCCCTGCACCAGCCTGTCACCGACGACGCCTACGTGTTCCTGAGCGAAACCGGCGGCCTGCGCGTGCCCAACCTCTTTCTGCCGCCCTTTGCCCAGAACCACGGCAACTACATCGCCAGCCTCGGGCGCGTGGTGCGCTGGCTGGCCGAGCAGGCCGAGGCCCTGGGCGTGGAGATCTTCCCCGGCTTTGCCGCCGCCGAAGTGCTTTACAACGAGGACGGCAGCGTCAAGGGCGTGGCCACCGGCAACGTCGGCATCGGCAAGGACGGCGAGCCCACCGAGAACTTCCAGCTCGGCATGGAGCTGCACGCCAAATACACCATCTTTGCCGAAGGCTCGCGCGGCCACCTGGGCAAGCAGCTGATCGCGCGCTACCAGCTGGACGAGCTCAGCGACCCGCAAAGCTACGCCATCGGCATCAAGGAGATCTGGGAGATCGACCCGAGCCGCCACACCCCCGGCCTGGTGATGCACACCGCCGGCTGGCCGATGGACCCCAGGACCTACGGCGGCGCCTTCATGTATCACGCCGAGGATCACAAGGTCTACTGCGGCTTCGTCGTCGGCCTGAACTACAAGAACCCCTATCTGAGCCCGTTCGAGGAATTCCAGCGCTGGAAGACGCACCCGCGCATCCGCTGGTATTTCACCGACAAGGCCGGCCAGGTCAACGCCAAGCGCCTGTCCTACGGCGCGCGCGCCATCACCGCCGGCGGCATCCTGGCGCTGCCCAGGACCGTGTTCCCCGGCGGCGCCCTGATCGGCTGCGATGCCGGCTACCTGAACGTCGGGCGCATCAAGGGCAGCCACGCGGCCATCAAGACCGGCTCGCTGGCCGGTGAGGCCGCCGTCGATGCGGTGCTGGCCGGCCGTCAGCACGACGAACTCACGGCCTACCCCGAGGCCTTCGAGCAAAGCTGGCTGGCCGCCGAGCTGAACAAGGACCGCAACTTCAAGAACTGGTTCAAGCACGGCCTGGCCGTGGGCACGGTGATGAACGGCTTCGAGCAGTATGCACTGCGCGGCCACATGCCCTGGACCCTGCATCGCCAGCAGCCCGACCACGTGCAGCTGAAACCGGCGGCCCAGTGCCAGCCGATCGACTACCCCAGGCCCGATGGCCAGCTGACCTTCGACCGGCTGTCCAGCGTCTTCATCAGCAACACCAACCACGAGGAGAACCAGCCCTCGCACCTGACGCTGAAGGACGCCAGCGTGCCGGTGAACGTCAATCTGGCGAAGTTTGCCGGCCCCGAGGGGCGCTACTGCCCGGCCGGGGTCTATGAGTTCGTGCCCGATGAGGCCAGGGGCGGTGGTGCCATGCGGCTGCAGATCAATGCGCAGAACTGCGTGCACTGCAAGACCTGCGACATCAAGGACCCGACGCAGAATATCGTCTGGGTGACCCCAGAGGGCGGCGGCGGACCCAATTACTCGGAGATGTGAGGCTGCTTGTGCTCGAAACTAGGAGATGACCATGACTCGAAATGCCACCCGCACCCCCTTCAGCTGGGACGACCCGTTTGCCCTGCGCGCGCAGCTCA
>CAYRHV010000079.1:0-9593 GCA_964424045.1 uncultured Ottowia sp.
GCCAGGTCGTGCTCGAACAGGGCGCGCGAGAGCGGGTTGATCAGGTTCGACTCGAGCTGGTTGCCGATGCCGCGGCCGCCGTTGGACAGGTCGTGCGTGCAGCGCTCCAGCAGCTCGCCGTGCACCGCAGGCGCCAGGGCCAGGCGCACCTTCAGCTCCTCGTGCAGGCGCCGCGCCACGTTGCGCAGCATGCCGTCGAAGATCAGGCGCGCGACGTCGGGGGTGATGAAGTTGAAGACGACGATGTTGTCGCCGATGCGGTTCAGGATCTCGGGGCGCGACAGCCGGTATTTGAAGTAGTCGCCGATCGCCTCGCGCACCCGGCTTTCCACCTTCTCGTAGCTGTCGCCCGGGCGCACGTTCTGCACCCGCTGGCCCTGCGCGTCCTCGACGTAGATGCCGAGGTTGGAGGTGAAGATGATGATGGCCTCGGAAAAATACGCGGTATCGCCGCGGCCGTCGGTCAGGCGCCCGTCCTCCAGGATCTGCAGGAACTTGTCGAGGATGCGCGGGTGCGCCTTCTCGATCTCGTCGAACAGCACCACCGAGAACGGTTTTTCGCGCACCGCATTGGTCAGCTCGCCGCCGGCGTCGAAGCCGATGTAGCCCGGCGGCGCGCCCAGCAGGCGGGCGCCGGTGTGCTCCTCGGCGAACTCGCTCATGTCGAAGCGAATGTAGGCGCGCTCGTTGCCGAACACCAGCTGCGTCAGCGCCTTGGCCAGCTCGGTCTTGCCCACGCCCGTCGGGCCGGCGAAGAACAGCACGCCGCGCGGCCGGTTGCCGCCCGAGCGCGCCTGGGCACCGGTCATGCCCATCACCGAGCGCTTGAGGATGTCCAGCGTCTTCACCACGGCCTGGTGCTGGCCCTTGACCCGGTCCTCGATCACCTGCTCGCCGCCGCGCACCTTGTCGCGCACGTAGCCGCGTTTCCAGGGGTTGTCGAGCACGCCGACCTTGTAGCTGCGCACCGCATCGTCGATCGCGTCCACGCGCAGCTGCTGGCGCGTCGCCAGCTCGGTGATGTCGGCCAGCGCCATCAGGCTCATGCCCTCGGTGCCGTCGGCGAAGGCGTTCACGAAGCGCTCGCGCAGCGCCTCGGCGGCCTCGGCGTGGCCGGCAAACAGCGGTGCCAGCTGGCGCGCCGCCGCCAGTCGCATCTCGTAGTCCGGCAGCGAGACCACCACGCTGGCCACGCGCTCGCTGTCGAGCGTGAACCAGGACGGGATGTCCTGCGCCCGGTTCAGCAGCCAGAACACCGGGTTGAACAGCGGCACGCCGCCGCCCTCGCGCGGCACGATGGGCGCGGCGTGCAGCGACAGCTTCTCGGCCGTGACGAAGAGCCGGTGCTCGGCCTCGCTCAGGTGGCTCGGCTCGCGCGTCATGCGCGAGGCGAAGTCCAGCAGCAGCGCCAGCCGCGCCTCGCGCTCGCCGGTCAGCTTGCGCATCACGCCCGTCAGGCGCTCCAGGCTGATCATCTGCCCGCCATCGGCAAGCTTGAGGTCGAACAGGCGCTCGGCCCGCTCGCGCACCTCGGCGCGGTCCGGGTAGACGCGGATGCCGTCCGCCGGGTCGTACACCAGCAGCGCCGCGTAGCCCTGCCCGCGCAGCGTCTCCCACAGCGCGCGCTGCAGCGGCACCAGCGAGGCGGCGCCGTTCAGCGGCACGATGAAGCTGTCGCGGATGTTGCCCGAAACGACGAACTGCGAGCGGATCGGCAGCAGCCGCTCGACGTCCGCCAGCCAGCGCGCGCGCGGCGGGCTCATTGCAAGCTCCTGGCGCGCGGCGCCGCGCGCCGCAGCGGCGCCTCTTCGTCCTCGAACTTCGGCAGGCTGGCGCGCGGCACCCGCTGCACCGGCACCTCACCGGCCTGCAGCAAGCGCGTCACCTGCAGGTGCATGCCCTGCGCTTCCAGCGCCTTGAACAGGGCCGGAAACTCGGCGCACCAGCGGTCCTCCGCCAGATGATCCTCGATGCTGATCTCGGCGCCGCCGTCGTCGACCGCGCGCACGACGTTGAAGTTCAGGCTCTGCGCGCGCGCATCGACGCGCGCGCGCACCATGTAGTCGCCCCAGCCGCGCTTGCGGAAGTGCACCGTGCCACCCTGCACGAACAGGGTCTCGTCGAAGGCCTCGACCTCGTAGCCCAGGTCCAGCAGCGACTGCTCCAGCACCAGCGCCTGCGCCGCCTGCACCCGCAGCTTGAGCGCCTGCTCGGCGTGGCGCTGCACGCGCAGGCGCAGTTCGGAGGCCAGCAGCTCGGCGCGCTCGCCCGGCGGCAGGGCGTCGAGCTGGCGCACCAGCGCCTGGATCTCGGCCGGCAGCGCACCCAGATGCGCAATGCGCTGCAGCAGCCGGCCCGACACGCCGGCCGGCAGTGCCGCCGCGGTCGGCAGGGCGAGCCGGCGCAGCACCGCGTCGACGTCGATGGCGCCCTGCGCCTCGTCCTGCGGCTGCTGGGCCAGCACCGTCAGCAGCGCGTCCTGCGCGTGCGCGGCAAAGGCCTCGATGGCGCGCAGATGCTCGGCCCAGTCCTCGGCGCTGGCCAGTTCGCCCGGGGGGGCGGGGCGCTGGGCGGCAAAGGCGTGCCCGGCGTCCAGCCGGCCCGCCAGCTCGGCCAGGTGCTCGATGCGCTGCTGCGCGGCCTCGGCCGCCTGCTGCAGCGCCGCCAAGCCCTGCCCGGCCGCGGCGGCCTGGCGCGCAGCCCGGTCCCGCCCGGCGTCGGCGTGCTGCCCGCGCAGGGCGGCGGCCGATTGCTGCGCCTCGGCAACGGCGCGCGCGGCCTGAATCGCCGAGGCCGCCAGCAGCACCGGCAAGACCTGGGCTGGCAACAGGATGGCTGTGCAAGGCCCGCTCATGATCGATGGTTCCCCTCCGGATTTCTGGACTGCCCACACACGGGCGCCCGGCATCGCGCGCCCTGCCGGGCCACCGGGCAGCACCAAGGCCGATTGTGCCGCACCAGAAGATACTATTTGCAACAGATTACCGGGCTGCCCGGGGCAAGCGCCCAATAGTGCCGGGCTGTTCGCATTCCGGCACGCGTCGAGCCGGCCGGCATCACGCAGAGCAGCAGGCCAAAGCAGCGTTTGACACTCCGGGGGCCGAAGCCCCGGAAGGCACCGCGCCCGGGCGCGGCACCCGCACGGCTTCAGGGGCCGAGCGTTCCTTCACAACGCCCGACGGCTACGGCAGGACGCTGCCGACCGGGAGCGATCCGGGGCCTTCCCGGCGCGCGCGACTGGACTGCGGCGAGCGCGCCGTCTCGCATCAAGCCGGCGCGCCGACGATCACGCTGGACGCCTTGAAGATCACGCTGGCGGGCTGGCCCACCGCCAGGCCCAGCCGGCCGGCGCTTTCCTGGGTGACGATGGCCACCACACGGATGCCACCTGCGACCTCGATCTCGACTTCGGTGTTGACCGCACCCGTCCGCACGCGCGAAACGGTGCCGCTGAGCTGGTTGCGCGCCGAAAAGCGCGGGCCGCCGTCGCCCGTCACCACGATCGGCGACGAGGCCTTGATCAGCGCCAGCGCCGGCCGGCCGACCGCCAAGCCGAGCGCGACCGCGCTTTCATGCGTCACGATGGCGACGATCTTCACACCCTGGCCGATGTCGATCTCGACCTCGTCGTTGACGGCGCCGGCCTTGAGCGCCGTGACGGTGCCCTGGAACTGGTTGCGCGCACTGGTTTTCATCATTTCATCCTTTCAGGAACACGGTGATCCATGGCGCCCCACGTTGCGCTGCCTCCAAGGGGCGCTTGCAGCTTCGGGCGACCGAGCGGGGCTCCGGGGCAGGCGCAGCGCATCACGCAACAGGGCGGACCCTGTCACCGCAGCGCCAGCACCACCGCGCTGGCTTCCACCCGCGCCTGCGCGCGGCTGCCGGCGCGCAGGCGGTTCGGGTGGGCGGCAAAGCCCACCAACTGCTGCAGGCCGCCATCCAGCGTCAGCGTCAATTCGTCGTGCGCCGTGCCGCGCGCGGCGCGCAGCACACGCCCGCGCAGCCGGTTCGCGCCGTCCGGCGCGGGATCGTCGTTCGGCGGCTCGACGCGCACCGCCGTCGCCTTGCACAGCGCCAGCACCTCCAGGCCCGGCGCCAGGCCCAGCAGCTGCGCGCTCTCGCGCGTCAGCAGTGCGGCCAACTCGCCGCCACCCGGCAGTGCCAGCACGACGCGCACCAGCGGGTCGCTCCGGCCGGCGCTGTCGAGCCGCGCCACGCGGCAGGGCAGGTGGTTGCGCATGCTGGTGCGCGGCGCAGCCAGGGTCTGGGCCGACGGGTCGTTGATGCGCGCCAGCACCTCGCGCCGCGCCGCCTCCATCTGCTCGGCGGCCTGCAGCAGGCGCGTGCCGGCGGGCGTCAGGCGCGCGCCGCCACCGCCGGCGCCGCCCACGCTGCTGTCCACCAGCGGCTCGCCTGCCAGATTGGTGAGTGTGTGGATGGCCTGCCAGGCCGCCTTGTAGCTCACGCCGGCGCTGCGCGCGGCCTCGGAGATGGAACCGCACTCGCCGACGCGGCGCAGCAGTTCGATGCGCTTGTCGGCCGGCGCGTAGCCCAGCGAGCGGGCGGACACGGGTTTCAGCCTCATGACCGGGATTGTGCCTGCCAGGCGCGGGCCGGCCGGCGCCTGGCATCTTCGCCGGACGCCGGCTCTGACCGGCGCCTTGTTGCACCTTTATTCGAGCGGCACGATGCGGATCGAGGCCGGCCCGTCCGCCGCCTCGGCCTTGACGGCGGCAAACAGCCGCTTGTTGGCCGCGTCGAGCGCCACGCCGAAGATGCCCGGCCAGCCCTCGGCCAGCTTCCTGGATTGACCCACGGCCGGGCCGACCTGGTAGAGCGTGCCGCCGCCGCCGAAATACAGCGTGCCATCGGCCGCCGAGACCATCAGATCCACGCTGTCGGACGGGGCGAAGGCGATGAACAGCTCGCCATCATCCGCTTGCGCTGGCGTGGCGCGCCCGCGCAAATCGGCGAGTGAATGGCGCCGCACCTCGCCCGAGAACTGATCCGACACGTAGAGCCAGTCACCCACCAGCGCCAGCCCGGTCGGCTTGCCCAGCCCGGTGATCAGTTCGCGCTCGCTGGCGCCACCGGCGCCGTCCAGCGTCACCTCGCTCACGTGGCCCACGCTGGAAGGCCCCTCGAACCAGCCGTCGATCAGGGTGCCGTTCGGCGCCGCGATGACGCCGATGCGCCGGCGCGTGACGTCCAGGCCGTCCAGGTTCCGTGCCACGCGCGATTCGGACACGGCCACCACCGCGCCGTAGGCGCTGAAGCCGAAGCGCGTGGTGTAGAAGGTGCCCGCACCATCGCGCGTGAGCTGGCCCAGGGTCGTGCGCTCGCCCTCGGCCATCGGCGGCAGGTCAGCAAACACCGGGAAGGCCTTCTCGCCGTCCCAGGCCCGGATCGCGTTGGCGTCGTCGTCCGTCAGGTAGAGCCTGGACTGACCCGGATCCCAGTAAAGACCGTTGAGCTTGGCCTGGATCTCGATCGTGGTCGGGCCGCGATCGACGGTGTCCGTCTCGTCGTCGCTGCCGCCACAGGCCGTGAAGGTGAATAGCGTCAGCGTCGCGGCCAGCGCCGCACACGCGGCGCGCGTCCACGCCGCGCCACGCACGGCCGGAAGGGAAAGGGTGTCGAGGTTCATGGGGCTGCCTTCGGGGTTGGAAAAACGACGATGTTTCGCTATTCTATTCATGAATAGCGAAATCCATGCACACCCCCTGCCCTCGAAAGAAAACCATGCCAACCACCCGTCCCGCTGACCCGGTTCCGAACCGCCGGTTCATCCTGTTGCCGCTGCTCGCCCTGCTCCTGGCCAGTGCCTGCGGCGGCGGTAGTGGCACCGACGCCGGCGCTTCGCCCGGGCCGGCCACGCCGGCCGAGCCCTGGGCCTGGACGCTGCCGGCCGGCTACGCGCCGCCGGTGGTGCCGGCCGACAACCCGATGAACGCCGCCAAGGTGGAACTCGGCCGCCACCTGTTTCACGACACGCGCCTGTCGGTCAACAACACGCTGGCCTGCGCCGGCTGCCACGCTCTGAACCTGGCCTTTGCCGACGGCCGCGCCGTGGCACGCGGCGCCACCGGGCAGAACCACCCGCGCAACGCGCCGGGGCTGGTCAACGCTGCCTATCAGACGACGCTGGACTGGGCGAATCCGGCACCGCGCACGCTGGAGCAGCAGATGCACACGCCGCTGTTCGGCGAAGCACCGATCGAGATGGGCGTGAACGACGCGAATCGCGCCGCCATCCTGCAACGCTTGCAGTCGGACGCCGACTATCCGGCGCGCTTTGCCAGCGCCTTCGGCGGCGAGTCGGCGTCCCTGCACTGGGACAACGTGATCAAGGCCATCGCCGCGTTCGAGCGCACGCTGATCTCGGCCGGCAGCCGCTACGACCAGGCACTGGCCGGCACGCTCACCCTGAGCGACAGCGAGCAGCGCGGCCAGGCCCTGTTCTTCGGCCAGCGCGGCGCGGCGCATTGCGTGCAATGCCACGCCGGCCCCAACCTGGGCGGTGGTGCCTTTGTCAGCAGCGAAGGCAGCGTGGGCGCGTCCGGCTTCTACAACATCGGGCTGTTCAACATCGGCGACACGGGCGCCTACCCGGTGGGCAACCAGGGCCTGATCGAGTTCACCGGCCAGCCCGAGGACATGGGGCGGTTTCGCGCGCCCAGCCTGCGCAACGTGGCGCTCACCGCGCCCTACCTGCACGACGGCAGCGCCGCCACGCTGGAGGCGGTGGTGGCGCTGCATGCCACCGGTGGCCGCAATTACGGACCCGGTCCCTACGCTGGCGACGGTCGCGCCAACCCCTACAAGGAGCCGCTGATCGACCAGATCGCGATCGACGCCCAGGAGCAGGCCGACCTGGTCGCCTTCCTGCAGGCGCTGACCGACCCCGGGATCGCCGAGCAGCCCGGCTTCGCCGATCCCTTCGCAAAATGACGCTACACTCGCTATTCTTGATTTGAATAGCGCAACCGCGCACGCCATTCTTCCATTTTTCATCGACGCGCCCCCTCCAGGAGTCCCCCCATGCGCCTCACTTTTCGCCGTCTGCTCGTCCTCACCGCCACCCTCGCCCTGGCCACCCTGGCACGCGCCGAGGTGGTGCAGGTTGCCGTGGCCGCCAACTTCACCGCGCCGGCCAAGACCCTGGCCGAGGTGCTGAAGGCCACCACCGGCCACGAGGCCCGGCTGTCCTTTGGCGCCACCGGCGCCTTCTACACCCAGATCAAGCAGGGGGCACCGTTCGACGTGTTCATGGCCGCCGACGACGCACGGCCCAAGCGCCTGGAGCAGGAAGGCGACATCGTGCCCGGCTCGCGCTTCACCTACGCCATCGGCCAGCTGGTGCTGTGGTCGGCCAAGCCGGGCTTCGTCGACGCCCAGGGCGCGGTGCTGAAGTCGGGCAACTTCAACAAGGTCGCCATCGCGAACCCCAAGCTCGCGCCCTACGGCGCGGCCGCGGTCGAGGCCATGGACAAGCTCGGCGTGGCCGCGGCGCTCCAGCCCAGGCTGGTGACGGGCGAGAGCATCGGCCAGACGCACAACTTCATCGCCACCGGCAACGCCGAGCTGGGCTTCGTCGCGCTGTCGCAGGTGCTGGAAGGCGGCAAGCTCAAGGGCGGCTCGATGTGGATCGTGCCCGGCGACTATCATGCGCCGATCGTGCAGGACGTCGTGCTGCTCAAACGCGGCGCCGACAACCCCGCCGCCAAGGCCTGGATGGCCCTGCTGCGCACCCCCGGCACGCTGGACCTGATCCGCAGCTACGGCTACGCGGTGCGGTAAGGTTCGACGTTGAGCGTCTGGCGTGAGCGGGTGGCGCCCTGCCCCGCCAGACGCTCGACGCTGAACACCCGCCCGCCCGATGCTTGACGCCTCCAGCCTGTCGGCCATCCGGCTGACGATCGAACTGTCGCTCGCCACCACCGCCATCCTGCTGGCGCTGGGCACGCCGCTGGCCTGGTGGCTGGCGCGCAGCCGTTCGCCGCTGCGCGTGCCGATGCGCGCGCTGGTGACGCTGCCGCTGGTGCTGCCGCCCACGGTGCTGGGCTTCTACCTGCTGGTGGCCATGGGCCCGGCCGGCCCGCTGGGCAAGCTGACGCAGGCGCTCGGCATGGGCACGCTGGCGTTCACGTTCACCGGCCTGCTGATCGGCTCGGTCATCTATTCGCTGCCGTTCGTGGTGCAGCCCATCATCAACGCCTTCGAGACCCTGGGCGAGCGCCCGCTGGAGGCCGCCGCCTCGCTGCGCGCCGGCCCGCTGGACGCCTTCTGGCACGTGGCGCTGCCGCTGGCGCGGCCGGGCTACGTCACCGGCGCCGTGCTCGGCTTCGCCCACACCCTGGGCGAATTCGGCGTCGTGCTGATGATCGGCGGCAACATCCCTGGCCAGACGCGCACCATCTCGGTGCAGATCTTCGACGACGTCGAAAGCCTGGAATACGCGCAGGCGCACTGGCTGGCTGGCGGCATGCTGGCGTTCAGCTTCGCCGTGCTGCTGGTGCTGCACCTGCTGCAGGCGCGCAACGCCCGGACCGTGCCATGACGTCGCACCCGTCCGGGCCGCCGATACCAGGCGCCGCCGACGCACTGGAGCTGCGTGCGCAGCTGCGCTACGGCGCTGCCTTCGCGCTCGACGTCGACGTGCGCCTGCCGGGCCGGGGCGTGAGCGCGGTGTTCGGCCCTTCGGGCTGCGGAAAGACCACGCTGCTGCGTTGCGTGGCCGGCCTGACGCGCCCGGACGCGGGGCGCATCGTGGTCAACGGCGAGGCCTGGCACGACGACGCGCGTGGCCTGTGGCTGCCGACGCACCGGCGCGCGCTGGGCCTGGTGTTCCAGGAGGCCAGCCTGTTTCCGCACCTGAGCGTGCAGGCGAATCTCGACTTCGGGCGCAAGCGCGTGCCGCCGGCCGAGCGCCGCGTGTCGCTGGAGCAGGCCATCGAGCTGCTGGGCATCGGTCACCTGCTGGCGCGCCGGCCGGCCGGTCTGTCCGGCGGCGAACGCCAGCGCGTGGCGATCGCGCGCGCGCTGGCCACCAGCCCGCGCCTGCTGCTGATGGACGAGCCGCTGGCCTCGCTCGACCTGGCACGCAAGGCCGAGCTGCTGCCCTGGTTCGAGCGCCTGGCGCGCGAGCTGCAGATCCCCGTGCTCTACGTCACGCACGCCCTGGACGAGGTGGCGCGGCTGGCCGACCACCTGCTGCTGCTGGAGGATGGGCGCGTGCGCGACCACGGCCCCGCCCGGCAGCTGCTGGCCCGGCTCGACGTCGCGCGGCGCCATGGCGATGGCGCCGGCGCCCTGATCGAAGGCTGCGTCGGCGCCGTCGACGACGCCGACCAGCTGTTGCGCGTGGATTTCGCCGGCGGCGCGCTGCACTGCCTGCATGCACCCGACAGCCCGACGCGGCGCATCGGCGAGCGCCTGCGGCTGCGCGTGCTGGCACGCGACGTCAGTCTGGCCCTGAGTCGAGCCAGCGACACCAGCATCCTGAACGTCCTGCCCGCCACGGTGCGCGAGCTCACCAGCGATGGCCCGGCCCAGGTGCTGGTGGCGCTGGACCTGCAGGGCACGCCGCT
>CAYRHV010000080.1:0-9507 GCA_964424045.1 uncultured Ottowia sp.
CCCAGGCTGTCGGTGATGAACTCGAACACCGTCAGGTTGTAGTAGTCCAGGCCGCGCACCAGGCGCGGATTGATCGAATACTCGATGCCGCTCGCGCGCAGGATCGCCTGCACGGCCTCGAAGTGGCGCAGCGATCCCTCGCCCAGGTAGTCGAGCAGGCGCGGCGCGCCCTCGACCAGGGCCTGCATGGCCGGATTCTTGGTGTCGAGGATGCGCAGCGGGTTGCTGTGCAGGCGCCGGCGCGCGTCGGCGTCGAGCTCGTCCTGATGCGCCTCGAAATACGCCACCAGCGCGGCCCGATGCGCCCGGCGCTCGTCGGGCTGGCCCAGGCAGTTGAGCTCCAGCCGCCAGTGCCGGATGCCCAGCTCGGCCCACAGCTGCACCGCCAGCAGGATCAGCTCGGCGTCCACCTCGGGGCCGGCAAAGCCCAGCGCCTCGGCCCCGACCTGGTGGAACTGGCGGTAGCGGCCGCGCTGCGGACGCTCGCGCCGGAACATCGGGCCCAGGTAGTAGAGTCGCTTGCCGCCGTCGTAGAGCAGGTTGTGCTCGACCACGGCGCGCACCACGCCGGCGGTGTTTTCCGGCCGCAGGCTCAGGTGGTCGGCATGGCCGTGCTGGTCGGCGCGGTCCTCGAACGAGTACATCTCCTTTTCGACCACGTCGGTGACCTCGCCCAGGCCACGCGTGAACAGCTGTGTGTGCTCCATCACCGGCGTGCGCAGGTTGCGGTAGGCATGGCGCGCCATGACGCGCCGCACTGCATCCTCCAGCCATTCCCAGCGCCCGGACTGCGGCGGCAGGATGTCGTTCATGCCCTTGATGGCCGTGATGCGGGTGGATTTGGACATGCTTGCAGTGCCGGGTGAAACGCGGCGCAGCGGCCCGTTCCGGGCCCCGACCGCGCGAAGGGAAGGTTCAGTCGCTGGCACCACCGAAGCGCTGCTCGATGTAACGCTCGACGATGGCATGGAATTCGTCGGCAATGTGCTCGCCACGCAGGGTCACCGCCTTCTGGCCATCGATGTAGACCGGGGCCGCTGGCATCTCGCCGGTGCCGGGCAGGCTGATGCCGATGTCGGCGTGCTTGCTCTCGCCCGGGCCGTTGACGATGCAGCCCATGACGGCCACGCGCAGCGTCTCGACGCCGGGGTACTTGACGCGCCAGACCGGCATCTGGGCGCGCAGGTGGTCGTCGATGCGCTTGGCCAGTTCCTGGAACACGGTGCTGGTGGTGCGCCCGCAGCCGGGGCAGGCGGTGACGCTGGGCGTGAACATGCGCAGGCCGAGCGCCTGCAGGATCTCGCTGGCCACCACCACCTCCTGCGTGCGCGACTCGCCCGGCTGCGGCGTGAGGCTGACACGGATGGTGTCGCCGACGCCCTCCTGCAGCAGGATGGCCAGCGCGGCCGTGGAAGCCACCGTGCCCTTGGTGCTCATGCCGGCCTCGGTCAGGCCCAGGTGCAGCGGGTGGTCGCAGCGGCGCGCCAGTTCGCGATAGACGGCGATCAGGTCCTGCACGCCGCTGACCTTGCACGACAGGATCACCTGCGCCGGGTCCATGCCCCAGCGCACCGCCTGCTCGGCCGAACCGATGGCCGACTGCACCAGCGCCTCGTAGAGCACCTGGCGCGCGTCCCAGGGCTCGGGCCGGCGCGCGTTCTCGTCCATCAGGCCGGTCAGCAGGTCCTGGTCCAGGCTGCCCCAGTTGACGCCGATGCGCACCGGCTTGTCCCACTTCAGCGCGGCCTCGATCATCTGGCCGAATTGCACGTCGTGCTTGGCGCCCTTGCCGACGTTGCCGGGGTTGATGCGGTACTTGGACAGGGCCTGGGCGCAGTCCGGGTGCTCGGTCAGCAGGCGATGGCCGTTGTAGTGGAAGTCGCCGATCAGGGGCACGTCGACGCCCATCAGGTCCAGGCGCTCGCGGATGCGCGCCACCTGGGCCGCCGCCTCGGGCGTGTTGACCGTGATGCGCACCAGCTCGCTGCCGGCCAGCGCCAGCTCCTTGACCTGGCGCGCCGTGCCGGCGGCATCCTGGGTGTCGGTGTTGGTCATCGACTGCACGCGCACCGGTGCGTCGCCGCCCACGGTGACCACACGCGCGCCCCAGCGGACGCGCGCCTGGCGCGTGTGGCGCGCCACCGGCGCGACCAGGGCAATCGGCTGCGGAACGGGCAATGGAGCGTTCATTCCTGCGTCACCTGGAAACGGACCACGGAGCCGCTGCCGAGCCCCAGGATGTCCATCGGCTTGCCGCGCACCTCGACCTGCACCGCGTCCTTGCGGCCCACGGTGACCGCCAGCGGCAGCTGGCCGCCCAGGCTCACGCGCTCGTCCGCCAGCAGGGCGCGGTTGAGCAGGGTCTTGCCGGTGCCGTCGCGCACCGTGAGCCAGGTCTCGCCCGTGCCACGGAACGACAGCACGGGCGGCTCGGCAGCCGGTGTCTCGGCAGGCACCGGTTCCGGCTCGAGCCGGGATTCGGGCTCCGGCGCGACGGCGGGCGCGGCTTCGGCCGGCTGCGGCACCACGGCTTCCGTGGCCTGCGCGGCAGACCCTTCCACCGGCGCCGTCTCGCCCGCCTCGGGCACGGGTGCGGGAATCGGGTCGACGGCCAGCCCTTCGGGCTCGTCCGCCGCCTCGAGTGCCGCGGGGGTCTCGAGCTCGCCAACCTGGATCGGCGACGTCGGCCACAGCCACAACAGCGCCGCGCCGAGCAGCAGCACCGCCACGGCGATCAGCCAGGGCCGCCCGCTGCGGCTGCCCAGGAGCGGCTCGGGTCCGTCGCTGCTGCGCCGAAACGGCTCGTTCAGGCGCCGACCGGCCGGCGGCAGGCCAGGTGCCAGCACCGGCATGCGCTCCAGCACCGGCGTCGGATCGACCCCGAAGGCGCGGCAGATCGACGAGGCCAGGCCGCGTGCGAACGTGATGTCGGGCAGTTCCTCGAAGCGATCCTGCTCCAGTGCCTCGAGCTTCTGCAGCGAGACCTTCATGGCGCTGGCCACCAGGACGGCATCGACGCCGGCCGACTCGCGCAGCCGGCGCAGCATGGCGCCGGCCGTGGCCTGCTGCTCGGGCTTGAGCTCCAGCGGCGCGGGCAGGGTCGACAGCAGGTCGTCAGTCATCGAACCGGCCCTGCTCGTAGGCGATCAGCTCGGGCGATTGTGGAAAGCGCCGGCGCAGCTGGGAGGCCAGCTGCTCCACCGCGCGGCGGTCGCCCAGGCGATGTTCGACGCGGATGCCGAGCCACAACGACTCGGCATTCGCCAGTTCGCTGTTGTTCAGGCGCCGGATGTAGAAGCGGGCGCGCTCCAGGTCGCCACGCTGGTACAGCAGCAGGGCGAGGCTGTAGCCGGTGACCGGGTTGCCGGCATCGAGCTCGTAGGCTTGCATCAGGGTCGCCTCGGCCTGCTGCGGCTGGCCGGCGCGAGCCTCGCAGATGCCCTGCATCATCAGCGTCTTGGCCCGCTCGGCATAGGTGGGCACCGCCACCGCGCGCTGGAACAGGGCCGTGGCCTCGGCGTAGCGGCCGCTCTCGCACTGCAGCCAGCCCAGGTTGTGCAGGGCATCGGCATCGCGCGGATTGAGCGTGATGGCACGCTGGAAATGCGACTCGGCCAGGCCCCGGTCGCCCAGCGCCAGGTAGATCAGACCGCCCAGGTTGTAGGCGTCGGCAAAGCTGGCATCGGCCTGCAGCGTGCGCTTGAACTCCTCCAGCGCGATGTCGTACTGGCCGTTTTCGTAGTAGCTGCTGGCCAGCGCCAGCCGCGTGCGTGCGCGGCGGCGCACCTCGCTGTCGTCCGCCGCGGTCTGCCATTCGGCCGGCGTGGCCCCGCTGCCGGGTGCCGTGGCACAGCCGCCCAGCAGCAAAGTTGCAGCCAGGCTCAGGCCGGTCAATCCGAGCAACACGCGCGAGCGCGACGAGATGAGCGTCATGAGGCCTCCTTGGCCGTCGGCGTGCCGCGCTGGCGGCGCACCACGATGGTGCGCTGACGCGCCATGCGTTCGCGCACCCGGGTGCGGTCCTGCACGTCGCCTGCCAACTGGCCGCAGGCCGCGTCGATGTCGTCCCCGCGCGTCTTGCGCACCGTGGTGACGATGCCGGCATCGCCCAGGATGCGGGCGAACGCCTGGATGCGCGCCGCGGGCGAACACACCAGGCCCGACGCCGGGAACGGGTTGAAGGGAATCAGGTTGAACTTGCAGCGCAGGCCGGGGTGCGCGCGCACGCGCTCCACCAGCGCCCGCGCCTGCTCGGGCGCGTCGTTGACGCCGTCGAGCATGACGTATTCGAAGGTGATGAAGTCGCGCGGCGCATGCGCCAGGTAGGCAACACAGGTGGCCAGCAGCTCGTCGATCGGATGCTTGCGATTCAGCGGCACGAGCTGGTCGCGCAGCGCGTCATCCGGCGCGTGCAGCGACACCGCCAGCGCCACCGGGCAGTCGCGCGCCAGCCGATCGATCATCGGCACCACGCCCGAGGTCGAGACCGTGACGCGACGGCGCGACAGGCCATAGCCATGGTCGTGCAGCATCACGCGCAGCGCCGGCAGCACGCGGTCGTAGTTCTGCAGCGGCTCGCCCATGCCCATCATCACCACGTTGGAGATGACACGCTGGTCGGTCTTCAGGTGGCGACGCAGGAAATGCTCGGCAAACCAGAGCTGGGCCACGATCTCGCCCGTCGTCAGGTTGCGCGAGAAGCCCTGGTGGCCGGTGGAGCAGAAGCGGCAGCCGACCGCACAACCGGCCTGCGAGGAGATGCACAGCGTGGCGCGATCGTCCTCGGGGATGAACACCGTCTCGATTGCGTTGCCGTTGCCGACGTCAAACAGCCACTTGATGGTGCCGTCGCGCGACTCGTGCTGGCTCAGCACCGGCGGTGCCGCCACCTGGGCGCAGCCGGCCAGCTTCTCGCGCAGGGACTTGGCCAGGTCGCTCATCTGGCCGAAGTCGCTGACGCCGCGCTGATGGATCCAGCGAAACAGCTGGGTGGCCCGAAAGCGCTTCTCGCCCAGCTGCTCGCAGAAGGCCGCGAGGCCTTCCAGATCGAGGTCAAGCAGATTGACGACAGCGGTATCGGTCATGCCAGCGGAGCCTGCCGCTTCGCTCAGCGGCTGTAGATCGCGAGGCCGGGGAAGAAGAAGGCCACCTCGACCGCCGCCGTCTCCGGCGCGTCGGAGCCGTGCACGGCATTGGCGTCGATGGAGTCGGCAAAGTCGGCGCGAATCGTGCCCTTGTCGGCCTTCTTCGGGTCGGTTGCGCCCATCAGATCGCGGTTGCGCGCGATCGCGTTCTCGCCTTCGAGCACCTGGATCATCACCGGACCGGAGGTCATGAACTCGACCAGGTCCTTGAAGAACGGACGCTCGCGGTGCACGCCATAGAAGGCCTCGGCTTCGCCGCGCGACAGGTGCTGCATGCGCGCCGCTACGATCTTCAGGCCGGCGGCCTCGAAGCGGGCGTAGATCTGGCCGATGACGTTCTTGGCGACGGCGTCGGGCTTGATGATGGAAAGGGTGCGCTGGATGGCCATGGGTTCGATTTCCTGGATTGACGCAAGGCACGCCTGACGTACCCTGCAAAACTTCTCATTTTAGCGTGCGCGGACGAGTCATGGTCCGGCCGCATCCGAAGCCCGCGGTGTTCAGCCCCGGCGCTTGCCACCGCCGCGACGCGGCTTGCGTCCGGCACCGGCGCGGCCCTCGCCCGGCCGCCCGAAACCCTGGGCGCCGATGTAGCCCAGCGAGGTGCGCAGTGGGTCGGGCTGGCCGCCGCCCTCGCCTGGGCCGGCAGCGTCACGACGCCGACCCGAGGGGGCCGGCCGGCGCTGCGGCTTGGGCGTTCCCGCCATGCTGGGGCGTGGCCCGCTGCCGCGCCGGCGGTCGCTGCTGCCGCGTCGCGGCTTGTCCGTGCGCGCGGCATCGGGCGGTCGTTCACCGCGCAGCACGTGCTCGGGCGTGTCCGAAGCAACGCCCAGCGCGCGCAGGTCGGCCTCGCCCAGCTCCATCCAGCGGCCCCGGCGCAGGCCGCGCGGCAGCACCACGGCGCCGTAGCGGATGCGGATCAGGCGGCTGACGGCATGGCCCACGGCCTCGACCATGCGCCGCACCTCGCGGTTGCGTCCCTCGGCAATGGTGACGCGGTACCACTGGTTGGCGCCCTCGCCCTGCCCCTCTTCCCGGATCGAGCCGAACTGCGCCGGTCCGTCATCGAGCTGCACGCCGTCCAGCAGGCGCTGCTTTTCCTCCTCGCTCAGGGCCCCGAGCACGCGCACCGCATACTCGCGCTCCAGGCCGAAGCGCGGATGCATCAGGCGATTGGCCAGCTCGCCGGAGTTGGTCAGCAGCAGCAGGCCCTCGGTGTTCAGGTCCAGGCGGCCCACCGACTGCCACTTGCCCTGCGCCAGCCGCGGCAGCCGGGCGAACACGGTCGGGCGGTTCTGCGGGTCGTCGTGCGTCACCAGCTCGCCGACCGGCTTGTGGTAGGCCAGCACGCGCGCCGGCGGCGGCGTGATGCGCAGCCGCACCGGCTTGCCGTTGATGCGCACCTTGTCGCCAAACTGGATGCGCTGGCCGATGTGCGCCGGCTGGTTGTTGACCGAGATGCGGCCTTCCAGGATCAGCTGCTCCATCTCCAGCCGCGAACCCAGGCCGGCCTGGGCCAGCACCTTGTGCAGCTTGGGCTGCTCGGGTTGCGGCTGCAGCACGCGCCGGGGTCGCGCCGCGGGCGCCTCGGCCTCGGCGTCGAAGCGGCCCGACACCAGGTCCTCGAAGGCCACCGGCGCGTCGTCATCGGCCAGCGCCGAAACCGGCCCGGCGTCCGGCGCGAGCGGTCGATCCGCGGGCGACGCGGCGGAAGGCCCGGGCATTGCCTGCTCCGGGCCGCCCTCCGGCTCCTCGGGCGCCGCGGCAGCCGACACGACCTCGCTCATGCCTGAGACTCCTGCGCCGCCACGGCCACGCCCACGGTGTCGCTGGCCGACCCTTGCGCCCCGTCCTGGGGATCCGATGGCTGCGGCTGCGGCGCTGGCAGGGCCTCGACCGCCGCCGGCTCGGTCTCGTCTTCCGGCGGCGCAAGCGGCGCCTCCGGCGCTGCCTCGGCCCCCTCCTGCGACAACGGGCTGCCCGCTTCCTCCGGTCCCAGGGCGTCGAACATGCTGGCCGCCTGTTCGGAGGCACTCTCGAGCAGCGGCAGCTGCTCCAGCGACTCCAGGCCGAGATCGTCCAGGAACTGGCGCGTGGTGGCGTAGAGCGCCGGACGCCCCACGGTCTCGCGGTGGCCGATGACCTCGATCCAGCCCCGATCCTCGAGCTGCTTGAGCAGCTGCGAGTTGATGGTGACGCCGCGGATGTCCTCCATGTCGCCGCGCGTGACCGGCTGGCGATAGGCAATGATGGCCAGCGTCTCGAGCGTGGCACGGGTGTAGCGCGGCGGCTTCTCCGGATGCAGGCGATCGAGGTATTCGCGCATCTCGGGCCGGCTCTGGAAGCGCCAGCCGCTGGCCACCTGCACCAGTTCGACGCCGCGCCGGGCCCACTCGTCCTGCAGTTCGAGCAGCAGGTCCTTGAGGGTATCGGCACCGACCGCGTCGTCGAACAGCAGGCGCAGCTCGCGCAGCGCCAGCGGCTGCTGGGCACAGATCAACGCGGTTTCAAGGATGCGCTTGGCGTCCGCGGAAGTCACAGCTTGGATCTCTCGACTCAGGAACGGGGGCGCCGGATGGCGCGATCCAGGCCCGGTGCCGGGCCGATACGGGGGACGGGATGTCGCGGCTCATGCCCGGTCAGCAAGGCCCGGAGCCGGTCGGCCCGGCATCCTCGTCGTCTGTCGGCATTGTAAGACCCCAGGCGGACAGTGCGGCGGCCAGGTCGGCCGGCACGGCGGCCCGGAAATCCATCCGTGCGCCACCGGCCGGATGCACGAAAGACAGCCGCCTGGCATGCAGGGCCTGGCGCGCCATGCCGGCCGCGGCGGCGCCGCCGTAAAGCGCATCGCCCAGCAGCGGATGGCCCAGGTGCGCCAGGTGCACGCGGATCTGGTGCGTGCGTCCGCTGCCCAGCAGGCAGCGCAGCAGGCAGCCCTGCTGCGCGTTCTGCAGCAGCTCGAAGCGCGTCTGCGCCGGCTTGCCGGCGTGGCGTGCCAGGTCCACCACCGCCATGCGCAGGCGGTTGCGCGGATCGCGCCCGATCGGCGCCTCGACCTCGCGCAGGCGTGGCCCCTGCCAGGGCCGGTGCGCCAGCGCCAGGTATTCGCGCCGCACCTGGCGCGCCGCCAGCTGCGCCACCAGCGCGTCCATGGCCGGGCGCGAGCGCGCCACCACCAGCAGGCCGCTGGTGTCCTTGTCCAGTCGGTGCACGATGCCGGCGCGCGGCAGGCGCGCGGCCCGGGGGTCACGCGCCAGCAGCGCATTGAGCAGGGTGCCGCTCCAGTGGCCGGGCGCCGGGTGCACCACCAGGCCGGCCGGCTTGTCGATCACCGCCAGGTGTTCGTCCTCGTAGAGCACCGAAAGCGGCAGCGCCTGCGGCACGAAGGCCTGGCTCATCGGCGTCGGTCGCAGCTCGATCTCGATGGCGTCGCCGACACGCACCTTCTGTGCCGGCTTGTGGCACGGCAGGCCGCGCAACCGCACGGCACCGTCCTCGACCAGCTGCTGCAGATGGCTGCGCGAGAACTCCGGCACCAGCGCCACCAGCGCCCGGTCCAGGCGCTGGCCATGCAGCGCGGCGGAAACCTCGAGCGTGCGCAGCTCGGCAGCGGCCTCGGTCTCGTCCGGGCCTTCGCCCGGATCGACGGGGGGCGCCGATATAATCTCGGGTGCTTGATTCAAGAGGATTGCCACCGATGCAACGAGCCCGATTATCGGCGGCTGCCGCCGGGGCCCTGATGGCGGCCGCCCTGCTGGCGGGCTGCTCGTCCAAGCCGGTCGACCGCACGGCCGGCTGGAGTCCGAACCGCATCCACGCCGAGGCCCGTGACGAACTCAATTCGGGCGCCTACGACAAGGCGATCCCGCTCTACGAGACGCTGGAAGGCCGCGCCGCCGGCACGCCGCTGGCCCAGCAGGCCCAGCTGGACAAGGCCTACGCCCAGTTCAAGGACGGTCAGAAAAGCGAGGCCATCGCGACGCTGGACCGCTTCATGCGCCTGCACCCGGCAAGCCCGGCGATCGACTACGCGCTCTACCTCAAGGGCGTGATCAACTTCAACGACGAGCTCGGCCTGTTCTCGTTCCTGTCGCGCCAGGACCTGTCCGAACGCGACCAGAAGGCGGCCAAGGAAGCCTTTGAATCGTTCGACGAACTGGTGCGGCGCTTCCCCGATTCGCGCTACGCGCCGGATGCGCGCGCGCGCATGCGCTACACCGTGAACGCGCTGGCGCAGTACGAGGTCCACGTGGCGCGCTACTACTACGAGCGCGGCGCCTACGTGGCGGCGATCAACCGCGCCCAGCAGGCGCTGGCCGACTACCGCGACGCGCCGGCGCTGGAAGAGGCGCTCTACATCCTG
>CAYRHV010000081.1:0-9485 GCA_964424045.1 uncultured Ottowia sp.
TCGATCAGATATTCGGCTGCGCGATACATGAAGTCGAAGTAGTCGCTGGCGAAGTATTCGTGCGGCAGCGGCGTGCCGGGACGGGCCGGGTCGTCGGCATACTCGTCGCTCCAGCCGAGCCAGCGCACCATGTCGCGGATGGAGTCGACGTATTCCTGCTCCTCCTTTTCGGGGTTGGTGTCGTCGAAGCGCAGGTGGCAGGCGCCGCCGTAGTCCCGCGCCAGGCTGAAGTTGAGCCAGATGCTCTTGGCATGCCCGATGTGCAGGTAACCGTTGGGCTCGGGCGGAAAGCGCGTGCGAATGGGGGCCGGGTCGGGCGTGCCGGCATCGTGGTGCGGCCCGTCGCCAGGGCAGCCGCCCCAGTTCCGGCCCGCATAGGTGCCGGCCTGCAGGTCGTGCTCGATGGCCTGGCGGATGAAGTGGCTTGGGGCGGCCGGTTCGGCGCCGGCGGCGCCGCGAGATGCAGGGGTGGAAGACATGCCGGGATTCTAGGGTGACGCTGGGCAAGTCCCCGTAAGACGGGGCGTCGCACCAGATCGGACCGGTCTTGCAAAAGGGTCGATATGGTTACGTTTGATTACGTCTTTCACTGTGCAGCCGTGGTCTGTATCGCGGTCTGGATCGTTAAATGGACAGACGCGCGGTGATGAGACGGTCTGCCGCACCACCAGGCAAAGGAGCCATCAATGAAAACCCTGTCACGCATCGTTCTGGTTGGCGCCACGGCGCTGGGCCTGCTGGGCCTCGCGGGCACGGCCCAGGCGCGCAGCGACGTGTATTGGTCGGTCGGCGTGGGGGCGCCCGGCGTCGCGATCGGTGTCGGCAACGTGCCCTCGTTCGGCTACGCGCCGCCCGTCT
This sequence comes from uncultured Ottowia sp., assembly GCA_964424045.1. Taxonomy (GTDB): domain Bacteria; phylum Pseudomonadota; class Gammaproteobacteria; order Burkholderiales; family Burkholderiaceae_C; genus Ottowia. The sequence goes on from CAYRHV010000081.1 coordinate 859, forward strand.
ATGTGCAGCCGGCCCCGGTCTACGTGGCGCCGCAGCCGGTCTATGTCGCACCGGCCTCGTACTACGCGCCGCCGCGGGTGATCTACCGTCCGGCGCCGGTCTATTACGGCCCGCGCGGGCACCACCGCGGCCGTTACAAGGCGCAGAAGCGCCGCCACCACCGACGCTGAACTCCGGCGTCCGCAGCGACCGGCCGCGTGGGTGCTGCGCGGGGCCGGCGCGTCCGCTCTGGAATAATCGACGGCCATGAGCGGCAATACCCTCGGCAAGCTGTTTGCCGTCACGAACTTTGGTGAATCGCACGGGCCGGCCATTGGCTGCGTGATCGACGGCTGCCCGCCTGGCATGCCGTTGTCCGAGGCCGACATCCAGCCCGAGCTGGACCGACGGCGCCCGGGCACGAGCAAGTTTGTCACCCAGCGGCGCGAGCCCGATCAGGTGGAGATCCTGTCCGGCGTCTACGAGGGCCGCACCACGGGCACGCCGATCTGCCTGCTGATCCGCAACCAGGACCAGCGCAGCAAGGACTACAGCGAGATCGCGCAGCGTTTTCGCCCCGGCCATGCCGACTACACCTACTGGCGCAAATACGGCCTGCGCGATCCGCGCGGCGGCGGGCGTTCATCGGCGCGCCTGACGGCGCCGACCGTGGCCGCGGGCGCCGTGGCGCGCAAGTGGCTGCGCGAGCACCACGGCACCACGCTGCGCGGCTGCATGACGCAGGTGGGCGAGTTGGCGATCGGCTTCGAGGGTTGGGAGCACGTGGACCGAAACCCCTTCTTCGCCCCACTGGCCGACGTGCAGCCGATCGAGGACTACATGATGGCGCTGCGCAAGTCGGGCGACTCCTGCGGCGCGCGCCTGCGCGTGACGGCGCAGAACGTGCCGGTGGGCCTGGGCGAGCCGCTCTATGACCGTCTCGACGCCGACATCGCGCACGCGCTGATGGGCCTGAACGCGGTCAAGGGCGTGGAGATCGGCGACGGCTTTGCCAGCGTGGCGCAGCGCGGCAGCGAACACGGGGATTCGCTGCGGGCCGATCCGCTGGGCAGCTTTGCCAGCAACCGCGATGGTGGCGTGCTGGGCGGCATCAGCACCGGGCAGGACCTGGAGATTCAGATCGCGATCAAGCCCACCAGCTCGATCCTGGTTCCGCGCCAGACCATCACCACGGCGGGCGAGCCGGTGGAACTGATCACCAAGGGCCGCCACGACCCCTGCGTCGGCATCCGGGCCACGCCGATTGCCGAGGCGCTGCTGGCCCTGGTGCTGATGGATCACGCGCTGCGCCACCGCGCCCAGTGCGGCGACGTGGCGATGCCGGACGGGTTCTGAGGCGGGGCATGGCCGCTGACCGTCCAGGGGAGGCCGGACGCCCGCGGCCCGGTGCTGCCGATTCGGCGCCACCCGGCGAAGACGTCGGACTGACCCAGGCGCGCTGGCTGGCCGAGACCGTGCACGACCTCCGGCAGCCGGTCGAAGCCCTGGCCCTGTATGTCGAGCTGCTGGCGCTCGAGCCGACACGGGCGGCCGAGCTGGCGCCGCGCATGCTGGCTGCGGTGCAGGCGGCGCGGGCCCTGCTGGATGCCTTGCACCGGCCGGAGCAGCCGGCGACCTTGCGACCGGTGGACGTGCAGCCACTGCTGGAGGGCTTGCGCGATCAGTTCGAGCCGCTGGCGCGGCGCAAGGGGCTGGAGCTGCGCCTGCACGCGCCGGCGCTGTCGGTGCAATCGGATGCGCTGCTGCTGCGCCGCATGCTGGGCAACCTGCTGGCCAATGCGATTGCCCACACGCAGCGCGGCGGCGTGCTGCTGGCGGCACGCCGGCGCGCGGGCGGGGTGGTGCTGGAGGTGCGGGATACCGGCCGCGGCGTCGAGGCGGAGCCGCTGAAGCGGCTGTTCGAGCCCGGCTTCCAGGTGCCGGGTGCGGCGCGCGAAGGCGGGAGCGGGCTTGGCCTGGCGATCGTCGAGCGGCTGGCGCAGTCGCTGGGCCATGAGGTCGAGGTCTGGTCTCGACCCGGGCGGGGCAGCGTGTTCCGGCTGCTTACGGGCTCATCAGCAGGCCATGCTTGCGCGCATGGTGCAGGACCTGGGTGCGGCTCTTGACGCCCAGGCGCCGGAACAGGCGCCACAGGTGGACCTTGACGGTGTGCTCGCTGATCTCCAGCCGCTCGGCGATCTCGCGGTTCGACAGGCCCTGGTCCAGCATCACCAGCAGCTGCTTCTGGCGCTTGGAAAGCCGGGGCTGCTCGGTGGGCTCGGTCTCGTCCTCGTCGACACCCAGCACCTGGCGCAATGCGTCGGTGATCTGGGCCGCGTCGGCGGACTTCTCGATGTAGGCGTGGGCGCCGGCCTCGCGGCACCACTCCTCGGCGTCGCTCGCGGGGGTGGCGGAGATGACGGCCAGCGGCACCTCGGGAAACTGGGTCGCCAGCCGGCGCACCCCGGACAGGCCGCCGGCATCGGGCAGCTTCAGGTCCAGGCAGAACAGCTCGGGTGGGCCATGCAGGGTGATGGCCGCGTCGAGGTCCGACAGTTGCCCCACTTCGGCGATTTCGGCGCCGGGCCGTATGCGTCGCAGCAGCATGGCGATCGCATCCCGCATGAGCGGGTGATCCTCGATCACGTAGATAGCCAATTCGATCTCCCTGTTTTCAAAGCGTTACAACTTATTTTGTAGCGAATTGGCACGATGGTTTAGCTTAATGTGGTAGGCAGGCTCCTGAACGAGAACAAAACGGGGACAAAGTCACAATTGTAAAAATCAACCTGTTGTTACAGACTGACGCAATTGTTCGAGCGCGTCCTGTGCGGCCTGATGTTCAGCGGCGCTGGTCGGCTGAAGCACTGCCTCGAGCGCGGCCAGGGCCGCGGCGCCCTCGGCCTGCAGGCGCTTGACGGCCTGGCCGGCCTCACGCGGCGATTCGAAGCCGGTGCTCTGCAGCAGCACGGCGCCGTGGGCGTCGGCCAGCTTGAAGTAGAAGCGGCCGTCGGTCTCGCGGTACTGCTTGAAGCTGGGCAGGGCGGCCCTGGCCGGCGTGTGCGACGCGCTGGCAGCCGGCTGCGACGGTGCGTGCAGCGAGCGCAGGCCGACGGCCTCGCGCAGCGTGCGCAGAAACGGGGTGGCGATGGCGCGTGCCTTGCGCGCGCCGGCCTGCAGGATGGCCTCGACCTCGTCGGGGTGGGCGGTCAGGTGTTCGTAGCGCGCGCGCATGGGCCCGATCTCGCGCTCGATGCGCTCGAACAGCTGCTGCTTGGCGTCGCCCCAGGCGATGCCGTCGGCAAAGGCCTGGGCGAAGGCACCGGCCTCGGCGTCGTCGGCAAAGGCACGGTAGATGGCGTACAGTGCCGAGCCCTCGGTGTCCTTGGGTTCGCTTGGTGCGCGCGAGTCGGTGACGATGCCCATGATCTGCTTGCGCAGCTGCTCGCGCGGGCCGAACAGGGCGATGGTGTTGTCGTAGCTCTTGCTCATCTTGCGCCCGTCCAGGCCGGGCAGCAGGGCCACGTTGTCGTCGATCAGCGCCGCCGGCTGCACCAGGTGCTCGCCGTAGAGGTGGTTGAAGCTGGTGGCGATGTCGCGCGCCATCTCGATGTGCTGCACCTGGTCGCGCCCGACCGGCACCTGGTGCGCGCGGAACATCAGGATGTCGGCGGCCATCAGCACCGGATACATGAACAGGCCGGCGGTGACGCCGTCATCCGGCTCGGCGCCGGCAGCGGCGTTCTTGTCCAGCATCGCCTTGTAGGCGTGGGCGCGATTCAGCAGGCCCTTGCCGGTGACGCAGGTGAGCAGCCAGGTGAGCTCGGGGATCTCGAGGATGTCCGACTGGCGGTAGAAGGTGACGTGCTCCGGGTCGAGCCCGGCGGCCAGCCAGCTGGCGGCGATTTCCAGCGTCGAGCGCTGGATGCGCGCGGGCTCGTCGCACTTGATCAGGGCGTGGTAGTCGGCCAGGAAGTAGAAGCTCTGCACGCCCGGCTCGCGGCTGGCGCGCACGGCGGCGCGAATCGAGCCGACGTAGTTGCCCAGGTGCGGGGTGCCAGTGGTGGTGATGCCGGTCAGGACCCGGCGGGATGGGGCGGAGGCGGTCATGAGAGCAGGAGCCGGAGTGGGTAGAGCGCGGCATCGAGCAGCCCCAGGGTGAGCTGCATCAGCGGACGCATCCAGGCGTTGGTGATGACGTTGGTGACCACGAGGGCCATGACGATGAAGAAGCCCCAGGGCTCGATGCGGCTGACGGCTTCGGCCTGCCTGTGCGGCAGCAGCCCGACCAGGATGCGGCCGCCGTCGAGCGGGGGCAGCGGAAACAGGTTGAACACGGCCAGCACCACGTTCCAGAGCACGCCGCCGCGACACATCTCGATGAAGAAGCGCTCCGTCACGCCCATGCTGGCCAGCAGCACCAGCAGGATGCCCCAGCCCAGCGCCATGGCGAGGTTGGAGGCCGGACCGGCCAGCGCGACCCAGATCATGTCGCGCTTGGGGTTGCGCAGATTGCCGAAATTCACCGGCACCGGCTTGGCGTAGCCGAACACGAAGGAGCCGGCGGTGGCGAAGTAGAGGAACAGCGGCATCGCGATGGTGCCGATGGGGTCGATGTGCTTGAACGGGTTGAGCGTGACGCGCCCGAGCAGGGTGGCCGTGGCGTCGCCGAAATGACGTGCCGCGTAGCCATGCGCGGCCTCGTGCACGGTGATGGCCAGCAGCACCGGCAGGGCGTAGATGGCAATGGCCTGGATGATGGAGTCGAGGTTCACGGCGCGGATTGTCTCAGAGCGTCACCGGAGCGACGGGGCGGCGGCATGGGGGCCTGGCGCCGGCCGCCGGTCGCGGCTGCCGATCCGGAGCCGGGCGGGCACAACGCATTGCATCGCAGCGGGCGGGATGCGGGCGGGCGTGGGTCTTCTACAGGCCGAGCCGGGCCGGATCGCCGAGGCCGCGGCGCACGATGGCCGGCGTGCCTGCGCTCAGGTCGATCACGGTGGTGGGCCGGCCCGGGCAGGCGCCGGCGTCGATGACGCCGGCCACCTGGTGCTCGAGCCGGTCGCGGATTTCCTCGGCGTCGTTGAGCGGGTCGTCCTCGCCCGGCAGGATCAGGGTGGTGGCCAGCAGCGGGGCGCCGTGGGCGTCGAGCAGGGCCTGCAGCACCGGATGGTCGGGCACGCGCAGGCCGATGGTCTTGCGCTGCGGGTGGCTGACGCGGCGCGGCACTTCGCGGCTGGCTTCGAGGATGAAGGCGAACGGCCCGGGGGTGCCGAGCTTGAGCAGTCGATACTGGGCGTTGTCCACGCGCGCATAGCTGGCCAGCTCGCGCAGGTCGCGGCAGATCAGCGACAGCAGCTGCTTGTCGTCGAGCTGGCGAATACGGCGCAGTGCGTCGACGGCGGCCTTGTCGTCGAGCTGGCAGACCAGCGCGTAACAGGAGTCGGTGGGCACGGCCAGCACGCTGCCGCGCTGCAGCAACTCGGCGGCCTGGCGCAGCAGGCGCTGTTGCGGGTTGTCGGGGTGTACGGTGAAGAGCTGGGCCATGCGGGGCAAGCGGTCGGCTGCGTCCGGCCGGCAAGCGGGCCGGTCGGCGCGGGGGCGGGAAAGAAGCTACACCGCGGCGGCGCTGTGCACGCGGTCGGCCAGGGCGGTCCAGACCGGGGTCAGGTCGCCCGGCAGTGGTGCCATGCGGCCGAGATCGACGCGGCTCTCGTCGGGGCTGTGGAAGTCGCTGCCGCGCGAGGCCAGCAGGCCGAACTCGCGCGCCATGTCGGCGTAGCGCGCCGCCTCCTGCGCCGTGTGGTTGCCGGTGACGACTTCGACACCCTGGCCGCCCAGCTGCCTGAATTCGGAAAACAGGGCGTATTCCTCGGTGGCGCTGAAATGGTAGCGCGCCGGGTGCGCGATCACCGCCACCCCGCCGGCCTGCGTGATCCAGCGCACGGCGTCTTCCAGGCGCGCCCAGCGATGCGGCACGAAGCCGGGCCGGCCCTCGACCAGGTATTTGCGGAACACCTCGGCGGTGTCGCGGCAGACGCCGGTTTCGACCAGGAAGCGGGCGAAATGCGTGCGCGAGATCAGGGCCGGGTTGCCGACGTAGCGCAGTGCGCCTTCGTAGGCGCCGGTGATGCCGACCTGTTCGAGCTGGGCCGCCATTTCGCGCGCGCGTGGGCCGCGGCCGTCGCGCGTTTCGGCCAGGCCCTGCACCAGGCGCGGGTCGGTGTGGTCAAAGCCCAGGCCGACGATGTGCACCGTGGTGTCGGCGAAGGTGACCGAGATCTCGGCGCCCGTCAGGTAATCCAGGCCCTGCGTCAGGGCGGCCGCCAGCGCCCGTTCCTGGCCGCCGACCTCGTCGTGGTCGGTCAGGGCCCAGAGGTCGACGCCATTGGCCGTGGCGCGTGCTGCCAGTTCCTCGGGCGTCAGCGTGCCGTCGGAGAAGACGGAGTGGCAGTGCAGGTCGGGGTTGAGAGGGGAGGTCACGCGGATATTTTACGGAGCGGCCGCGCACCGTGCTGCCGGCGGCGGAACCGGCCCGTGTCGGCCGTGCGGTCGATCGGCCTCAGCGCCGACGGTGGCGCGCGGGGCCCGCGCCGCCGCTGCGGTCCAGGTGCCGGAAGGTGATGCGGCCCTTGTTCAGGTCGTAGGGCGACATCTCGAGCGAGACCCGGTCCCCCGCCAGCACGCGAATGCGGTGCTTGCGCATCTTGCCGCCGGAGTAGCAGATCAGGCTGTGGCCATTGTCGAGGGTGACGCGAAAGCGCGAATCCGGCAGGACCTCGTCGACCCTGCCCTGCATTTCAATCAGTTCTTCCTTGCTCAAGAGTTTCCTTTCTTTTTCCCTGTCCGGCCCGCATTCGGGCCAGTGCTGTTGATGATCGAACGCCAGCCTCTGTCTGGATGGGCTCGCGCCGTTGAATTGCGCAACGAACGGGTTCTGGCCGTGTCTGCTGCCTCCGAGTGAAACCGGCTCGGGGCCGGGCCGGTTTCGATCTGTGTCGTCGCCATGTCGGTGGCTGGGGGCCCGCGATTCCTGGTGCCCGGAACCGGCCTGGGATCGATGCCAGAACCGCATCACGGCGGCTGGCCTGATGCATCCGCGGCCACGGGCCGCCTGGATGCGTCGGGTGCCGTGCCGGAGGCTGATCGTCAGCCTCGGATCACTCCGCATGAGGGGCAAGCCGGATCAGGGCTTGTCGGTCGAGCGAATCAGCTTGTGCATGACGGCGATCTGGCCACAGATGCACGCACGGATAACCGATTGATTATAGCGCGCCGGCCTCGATTTGTCACGGTCTGACAAGGTTGGCGGAGCGGGGCTGGTCCACAGCCCTCCTGGCCAGACGCTGCGCTCCTCGTCCAGTGGGCGCAGCCGCGGGGTGGCCCGTTTCAAGCACCGGGCCAGGGTTGCTGCGGGCTGCGGATCTGCTCGAACGCGCGCGCCACTTTCAGCACGCCGAGGTCGTCGAATCGGGCGCCGGCGATCTGCAGACCGATCGGCAGGCCGCCGCGCGAGTAGCCACAGTTGACCGAGGCGGCGGGCTGCTCGCTCATGTTGCAGGGCACGGTGAAGGCGATGTGCTCCAGCGGCCGCAGTGGGTCGTTGGTGGGCGAGGGGTCCTCGGCCGGCGCCGGCAGGTTTGGCGCCACCGGCGAGAGCACGTAGTCGAACGGGGCGCAGGCGGCGACGGTGGCCAGGCGCGTGGCGTGCGTCTGGGCGTAGGCGTGGAACACGTGGGTGCCGCTGAAGCCGGCCGCGCTTTCGGCCCACTCACGGATGTAGGGCAACAGACGCTGGCGTCGCTGCGGCGGCAGGGCCTGGACGTCGAGGTATGAGCGCATGCGCCAGAAGTGGTCCAGGCCGTCCAGCATCTCGCGCGTGAGGAAGGGGTGCATGGGCTCGACGTGCGCGCCGGCCTGCTCGAACTGGCGCGCTGCCGCTTCGACCGCGGCGCGGATTTCGGGCTCGACCGGCAGGCCGCAGCCGGCGTCCAGCAGCAGGCCCAGGCGCAGGCCCTTCAGGTCGGTCGGCGAGGCCTGGGCGACGCTGGCCCAGTCGATGGCCTGGGGCGGCAGGCTCATGCTGTCGCGCGTGTCCGGCTGCGCCAGCACCTGCATCATGAGGGTAGCGTCCTGCACGTCGCGCGTCATCGGCCCGGCGCAGCGGCCCATGTAGGGCGGGTCGATCGGCACGCGCCCGAGGCTGGGCTTGAGCGTGACGATGCCGCACCAGCCGGCCGGCAGGCGCAGCGAGCCGCCGATATCGGTGCCCACGTGCAGCGGACCGTAGCCGGCCGCGGCCGCGGCGCCGGCGCCGGCGCTGGAGCCGCCCGGGGTGCGCGCGAGGTCCCAGGGATTGCGTGCCAGGCGGTGGAAGCTCGACAGGCCCGAGCTCAGCATGCCCCAGTCGGGCATGGTGGTCTTGGACAGCAGCACCATGCCGGCTTCCCGCAGGCGCGCGGCGGGCGGCGCGTCCTGCGTGGCAACGGGCGCGAGCGAAGCGGCGGTGCCGCCCGGCATCGGATCGCCGGCGGTGGCGATGTTTTCCTTCAGCGTGCCGGGCACGCCATCGAGCGGACCGATGGGCCGGCCCTCGTGCCAGCGCGCCTCGCTGGCACGGGCCTGGGCCAGCGCCGCCTCGGGGCGGA
>CAYRHV010000082.1:0-9312 GCA_964424045.1 uncultured Ottowia sp.
GATTCGGGTTGTAGCGCGTGATCAGCAGGTGCTCCTTGACCGGCTCCTTGCCGTCAATGGCGCGCTGCGTCTTGCTCCCCAGCATGCCCAGGATACGGTCCGAGTCGCGCACGCTGGACACCTCCGGGTTGGTCACGACAACCGCCTCGTCGGCCCAGCGCATGGCCAGCACGGCACCGGACTCGATGCCCGCGGGCGAGTCGCAGACGATGTAGTCGAACTCCATCGCCGCCAGGTCGTCCAGCACCTTCTTCACGCCTTCCTCGGTCAGTGCGTCCTTGTCCCGCGTCTGGCTGGCCGCGAGGATGAACAGGTTCTCGCACTGCTTGTCCTTGATCAGCGCCTGCGTCAGGTTGGCGTCGCCCTGGATCACGTTGATCAGGTCGTAGACGACGCGCCGCTCGCAGCCCATGATCAGGTCGAGGTTGCGCAGGCCGACGTCGAAGTCGATCACTGCGGTCTTGTGGCCGGCCAGCGCCAGGCCGGCGGCAAAGGCGGCACTGGTGGTGGTCTTGCCCACGCCACCCTTGCCGGAAGTCACGACGACGATTCTTGCCATGTCAGAGCACCCTTGGTTCCTGCGAATGGGTTGTCCAGAAAATTCAGTCGGTAATGGCCTGGAAGACCAGCCGGTCGCCGTCCTCGGCGCTGGAAAGCGAAACACGGGCCGGCCGCCCCCAGACCGATTCGGGCAGCGGCTCGTCACTGGTGCGATACACACCGGCGATCGAAACCAGCTCGGGCTGCATCGCGCGCGCGAAGATGCAGGCCTCGCCCCAGCCACGGGCGCCGGCGATGGCCCGGCCGCGCAGGGGCGCATAGACGTGGATGTGGCCGTCGGCGATCACCTCGGCGCCTGCGTTCACCATGGCCAGCACCACGACGTCGCGGCCACGTGCATAGACCTGCTGGCCCGAGCGCAACGGCCGCTCGACCAGCAGCGCACCGGGCGGCGGCAGCTCGGGCAGGGGCGTCGCCGCCGCACTGCCCTGCAGGCGCAGGTCCGGCGCATCCGGCAGCCCGGCCGCGGTCGCCGCCGCCATCTGCTCGGCCGCACCACTGCGCACCCCGATCGGATGCAGCCGGTAGCCACGCAGCAACTGCACCAGGCGCGTGAAATCTATCGGCTCCCCTGGCTGTTCCGGATCCAGCAGCTCCAGGTCGATGACCAGCAGTTCGTCGGCAAAGAACTCCGGCATGTCGCCGTAGTGCGCCTGCAGTTCCTCGGCCAGCAGGTCCAGGTCGGGCGACTTCAGACGCAACGCCAGCGTGGACAGATTGGCGCTCTTGATCTCGAAGGTGACGGGGCTGCGGCCGGCAAGGGCAACGGACATGGAGGCGGGACGCGAAAAAAGCGAACCGAAAGAAAGCAGTCGGTGGGCGGTGAAATGGGCGCGCCGATCTTAACAGCCGCCCGCCCGGCTCCATGGCAACTCCGGCGTGTCAATGTAACCGGATTCCCGGATCCGACACGGTTTTCTATTGTCTTGTCTTTTCCTGAAATAAGGTAGTAGTTGTAGTAGGTGTCGGTTCGTTTTGTGGACAAGCGGGAGAACCGCCTGCTGGACAGACACTTGCGCCGGCATTTCGGCTGTGGGAAAGGACTACGCGGCGGCGTCCCGAAAAGAGGACAAGCGTGGCCGAAAGCCCCGGGCTGTGGACAACCCTCCTCTTGTCCAGAAACTATTCACAGGGGTTCTGGGTCGGCGCGCGTGGCCATGGCCACGCCTCCTACTTGTCGATGATCCACTGGATCACCCCCTTGGCGATGAACCCCAGCATGCCGAAGGCCAGCGCCAGGAACAGCACGAAGGTACCGAACTTGCCGGCCTTGGATTCCCAGGCCAGCTGGCCGATGATGAACAGCATGTAGAGCATGAAGGCCCCGACCCCGAAGGTGAGGCCGAACCAGGCGATCTGCTCTTCCGTGAAGCCGAACATCAGGCCGGGCCCTCCGGCGGCTGACGCTCTGGCAGCGCCGAGGCGTCGACCAGGGCGCGGTAGGCGTGCCAGCTGGCGTGTCCGAGCCAGGGCAGGGTCAGGATCAGGCCGGCCAGCAGCGTGGCCAGGCCGAGCAGGGTCAGCGCCATGATGAGCGCGGCCCAGAGCGCCATCGGGGCCGGATTGGCGAGCACCGCCTGCCAGCTCGTCAGCACCGCCTGCAGGACGTCGGCGCGCCGGTCCAGTAGCAGCGGCATGGCAACCACGCTGGACGCGAACAGCGGCGCTGCCAGCAGGGCGCCCAGGATCAGCCAGAGCTCGAAGACATGGCTGCCGGGCGCCAGCACCACGTGGTGCACGAAGTCCATCGGCGTCTGTACCGACGCCGGGGCCAGTGCCGTGATCAGTGCCGCCGAGGTCAACACCCAGCCCGTGCCGGCCAGCGCCAGCAGCAGGCCGAAGCGCACCAGCGCCCAGTAGCCGCCGTGGGCGGCAAAGCGTGAATGCTGCCAGCGCGTCCAGCTGTGGCTGATGGTGGTCAGGCCGATCGGCTCGCCGCGCTCAATCGCGCGCGACAGGGCGTAGAGGCCGGTGGCCAGCACCGGTGCGATGATCAGGAAGCCGGAGAAGGCGCCGGTAAGCAGCCAGAAGTGCTCGCCCAGCCAAAGTGTCAGCAACGCGCCGATGAAGGCCAGGACCAGGCCCTGCAGCAGGCTCCAGGGGCCGCAGCGCCATAGATCGCGCCAGCCGCGTGCCAGCCAGTCAAATGGCGCGTCGAGGGGAACGCGGCGCACGGTCGGCAGTGGCAGCGTCCCGCGCGCGGGCCGCGGCGGCAGCGGGGGCAGAGGCTGGGTCGGCTGCGACATGGTGCCGCAGCATAAGCGAGTTGACGCCGGGTTTCCAGCGCGCGCGCCGGTTTCAGCGGGTCAGTGCTTCGACGGTGGCGGCATCGAGAAGGCCGCTCATCGGCAGGCGCTGGTCACGCTGGAAACGGCGCAGGGCATTGGTCGTGCGTGGGCCCATTTGTCCATCAATGACGCCGGGCCGGTAGCCGCGCGCGTCCAGCAGGCGCTGCACTTCCTCGACGCTTGGCGGCAGCGGCTGGGCGGCCGGCTCCGGCGCGTTCGCGGGCGCGCTGGCGACGGGTTCCGGGGCGGCAGCGGGTACTTCGGGGGCGGGGCCGCCGGCGCAGCCGACCAGCAGGGCCAGCGGCAGCGCCAGCAGCAGGACGGGGCGGGATCGAACGCTCATGGGCTTTTCCTTCGGCAGGCAGAAACGAAGAAAGGGGCACAGCGCCGCTGGCGCCGTGCCCCTGGCACGGGGATGATCCCACGCCCGGCACGCTCGATTGCAGCGTGCCGACGCGGGTGCTCAGGAACGGCGCTGTTCGCCGCGCGGGCCGTGGCCGCGATGCATGCCGCCCCGGGCGTGGCGCATGTAGCGGGCGTCGAAGGTCTTCTGCTGCTCGGGCGTGAGCTGACCGTAGAAGCGCTTGACGGCTTCGCCACGCTGCTGCATGCGTGCCTGGCGCCCCTCGGCGCGCTGCTGCATGCGGTCGATGCGCTCGGGCGTGGAGAGCTGCTCGAACTCGGCGCGGTCCGGGCGCTGACGCTGCTCGGCCGTCGGCGGCTGCATGGCGGCGTCGAACTCGTTCCAGGCCTGCTCCTGCGCCGGCGTCAGCTGCAGCTCGCCCTTGAGCTCGTTCATGCGCTGCGCGTGGCGCTCGGCCATGCGTTGCTGCATCTGCGCCGGATCGCCCCGACGCTCGTGCTTGCCCCAGCCGGCCGGGCGTCCGGCCTCCTGTGGCGCGGCATGGGCCAGGGTGGCGACGCCGGTGGCGCCCGCAGCGGCCAGCATGGCCGCGATGCAAAACTGTCTGCGATGGGATTTCATGGATGACTTCCTTTCAGGAATGGCAATATAGGAAATCGAGGCCAGCGGGGCCGGATCCAATCCGGATGGGACCTGCGGCTCGACCTGACAGGCAGTCTGACGGGCTTGTGTGTCGGATGCTTGGCGCCCGGATGTCGGTTTGTAAAGACAGGCAAAGAAGGCCGCGGCGTGGATCGCCGGGTTATCCGACGTGCTACGGCACGGGACCCACCACCCCGGCCGCGAGGTTGTCGAGGATCGGGCATTCCGGACGCGCATCGCCGTGGCAGTGCTGCAGCAGGTTGCGCAGCGTGCCCTGCATGTCCTGCAAGGCCGAGATGCGGGCCTCCAGCTCGTCTAGGTGGCGCTGGGCAATGCGCTTGACGTCGGCGCTGGCGCGGTCGCGGTCATGCCACAGGCTCACCAGTTCGGCAATTTCGGCCATGGAAAAGCCCAGTTCGCGTGCGCGCCGGATGAAACGCAGCGTGTGCACGTCGGCCGCCGCGTACTGGCGATAGCCGCTGTCGTTGCGCGCCACCTCGCCCAGCAGGCCCAGGGCCTCGTAATGACGCACCATCTTGGCCGACACGCCGGAGGCGCGCGCGGCCTGGCCGATGTTCACCGCGACGTGCACGGGACGCCCCTGCGCACTCATGCGGCGACTTCGTAGCCTTCTTCGCGGATCGCGGCGGCCAGGGCTTCGCGCGACTGGCTGCTGCCCGTGACCTCGACCCGGTCCTGGCTGCGGTCGATCTGCACCTGGGCCTGCGGGTCGAGTTGCATCAGGGCACGCTTGATGCTGGCCTCGCAGTGGCCGCAGGTCATGCCGGTGACGGTGAAGCGCTGGTTCATGGGGTTGCTCCGGTGGATGAATGAGGCATTCATCATGAAGCTTCCAACGATGGGAATGTCAAGCCGGCACGGACATATGTTCAGGGATGCTCAGGGCGTCGGCGCGACCGGGTCGATGAGTCGCAGATCGGCGTCGGCCAGGCCGACCAGCAAGGCTCGGCCGCCCGGCAGCACGCGAAACTCGCCATAGCGCGCCTGCCGGAACCGCGGCTCCTGGCCTTCCGGGAAGTGGTAGGCATCGGTCACCAGGGTCCAGCCGTGCTTGAGGCGACGCAACGGCAGCAGGACCTGGTCCGGCCCCGCGGATTCGCCGGCGGTGGCCAGGCGCTCCACGCTCGCCAGGCCCTGCGCGTCCAGCCGCGCCAGCACCTGGAACGGGCCGGCGTGGCCGGCGCGCTGGCGCGCTTCCAGTTGCTCGTCAATTTCCGGCGACAGGCGGAAATTCAGCGCCATGTAGTCGCCCTGCAGGATGGAGCGCGGATCGACCGGGGCCAGGGCGACGTAGACGCGCTGGCCGTGGGCAATCACCTGCTCCTTGTCGTGCACGTCCCACTGCACCACGCCGAGTGCCAGCAACAGGCCGGCGCCAATCAACCCCAGGGTCGCACCGCCGGTGCCTGTTCCGGGCGCGCTGGCCGGCCCGGCCGCGCCCGGCGTCCGGGTGCGCGTGATCCACAGCAGGGCGGCCAGCGCTGCCCCGAGGCCGGCCAGCAGGGCCGCCTTGTGCAGCAGCGGCCAGGCCAGGGCGTAGTAGAAGCCCGCCAGTTGCGCCAGCAGCACGGCCAGCGTCAGCCACAGCATGCGCCGCCGTCCCGTGCCGGCGGCGACGGCGCTGATCAGCACCACGATGCCGATGCGGGGCACGACCCACGCCGCCGGCAGCAGCGCCAGCCCGGCCAGGGCCAGCATGCGGCTGGCCGGATCCGCCAGGGTGGCTGGCAGGCGCCAGCGGCGCGCCAGCCAGCCGAGGCCGAGCGCGGCCAGCAGCACGCCGGCGAGGCTCCATTCGTGTTGCAGCAAGAGCCGACTGTTGCCGGAAAACAGCAGACCGCGCGGATCGGTGATGGCCCAGACGGCGGCCAGCAGCACGGCCGTGCCAAAGCCGTCGGCCAGGGCCGCGGCGCGCGCCGATAGCCGCCAGCGCGACCAGGCCGGTTCGCGCAGACACCACAGGGTCCAGATCACGGCCAGCAGGGTGAGATTGGCCAGGCCCGGAAAGCTGCGGCCCGGATCGCCGTGGTCCAGCAGCCAGAACCAGGAACGCTCGCCGCTCGCGGGAGGCCACAACACCAGCAGCAGGGCCACGCCGGCGGCCACGAAGCCCAGTGCCCGCTGCACCCAGTCGACGCGGATCGCCAGGCCGGCCGCCAGCGTCAGCGCCAGCAGGCCGAGCAGTATCGCGTTGTCGAGGCGCAGCTCCCAGCCGAGCTGGAAGAAGGCCAGGCTGGACAGCAGCAGGCCGAAGCCGAGCTGCTGCACGAACATGGCGCGCGGCCGGCGCAGCAGGGTCACGGCGGCCACCAGCAGGACCGCCCCGACGACGAGCAGGCCGCTGCGTTCGCGCAGCCAGCGCTCGAGCAGTAGCGCCAGGAACACGATGAAGGGCAGCACGGCCAGCTGCGCGCCGATGAAGCTGGCGGTAGCGACGATCCAGGACGTGCGGTCGTCCAGCAGGGCGTCTTCCTGGGCGCCGGGCGGCAGCAGGCCCTCGGCCCGGGCGGCCTCGATCAACGGCGCGGCCGGGTCGTTCATGGCTGCCGCTCCTCGCGTTGCAGCCGCACCAGCCAGGTGCCGCTGGCGCCGACGCAGCCGGCTGCCACCAGGGTCAGGACCAGGGCCTGGCCCAGATAGTCGCCGCCGTCCTGCAGCACCAGCCGGGCCACCCCCATGAACACCAGGGCCTGCAGCGCCAGCAGGGCCAGCGCCAGCACGACCAGATCGCGTGGCCGCAGGCGCCAGGCCAGCCAGACGGCCGCTCCGGCCAGCGCGAGATCGACGAAATAGAGCGCCGGGGTGCCGGCGTTGGAAAGCTGCAGCAGGCCCTGGGCGACCCAGTGTCCGAGCGTCATGAAGGCGGAGACACGCCAGGCCAGGGCCGCCCGGGCGGCATCGACCAGGCGCAGGCGCGGCAGGGCCAGCGGCAGCAGCAACAGGGGCAGGCCCAGCAGCGAACCCCAGGCCGCGTGCATGACGGAGCCCTGGAAGGCGCCGCGCGCGGGCTCGAAGCCGGTCCACAGGATCAGCGCCAGCGCGGCAATCAGCAGCCAGGCCGCCCACAGGCCGTCGCGGCGCGCGGCCAGCATCCAGGGCAGGGCCAGCAGGGCCCAGGTGGCGAACAGCTGCCAGGGATCGGCGCCGGTCTGGTAGCTCTGCCCGACCAGGGCCAGCAAGCCGCCCAGCGCCAGCGTCGCCAGCAGCAGCCAGGCGCTGCGCCAGCGCGCGTGCAGCAGGGCCAGCGCGGCGGGCAGCAGCACGGCCGCCTGCAGCAGGTGGATCTTGAAGGCGCGCGTCTGGCCCTGCCAGTTGGCGGCGACCCAGAAGATCAGCGCGGCGCCCAGCAACAGCGCCGCCACCGCGGTCAGCGCGCGCTCGAGCTGGCGCGCCAGCTCGGCCGGCGGCTTCTGCCAGCGCGCGAGCTGCCACAGGCGCAGGGCCTGCGCGCGATTCAGGCGGTGGCGGTGGACCAGATGGTGAATCAGGGCATGCATGCGATGGGCCGGGAGGATCGGTGCGCAGCCGACTGTAAACGGGGCGGGTCTCGGCGCTTGACATTCCCATCATGGGAAGCCTGAAACTCGGGGGATGAGCACTGCAACTGCGACTTCCACCCTGGATCTGGGCGTTGGCGGCATGACTTGCGCCTCCTGCGTGGCACGCGTCGAAAAGGCGCTGAAGAAGGTGCCCGGCGTGCAGGACGCCACCGTCAACCTGGCGACCGAGTCGGTGCGCGTCCGGCTGGCGGGCGGCGAAGACGAGCTGGCGCCGCTGCTGCGGCGCGCGGTGCGCGACGCCGGTTACGAGCCGCGCGCCGCCGCCGCGGCGATCGACGCCGCCGATGGCTCGCCCTGGGCCGGCTTCATGCCGGTGGGCATCGGCCTCGCGCTGTGCGCACCGCTGGTGCTGCCGATGTTGCTGATGCCTTTCGGCATTCACTGGATGCCGCCGGCCTGGCTGCAGTTCCTGCTCGCCACGCCGGTGCAGTTCTGGCTCGGCGCGCGCTTCTACCGCGCCGCCTGGGGCGCGCTCAAGGCCGCCAGCGGCAACATGGACCTGCTGGTGGCGCTGGGCACGACGGCGGCCTGGGCAATGTCGGTCTGGCTCTGGCTGAGCGCGGCCGACGGCCACGAACCACACCTGTATTTCGAAAGCGCGGCGGTGGTCGTAACCCTGGTGCTGCTGGGCAAGTGGCTGGAGTCGCGTGCCAAGCACCAGACCACGGCGGCGATCCGCGCGCTGCACGCACTGCGGCCCGAGCTGGCGCACCTGATCGACTGGGACGGCAGCGAGAAGGACATTCCGGTGGACGAGCTGCGCGCCGGCGACCGGCTGGTGGTGCGCCCGGGCGAGCGCGTGCCGGCCGATGGCCGCGTGCTGGAGGGCGAGACTCAGGTCGACGAGTCCATGCTCACCGGCGAGCCGCTGCCGGTGGCCAAGGGCGTGGACGGCGTGCTGACGGGCGGCTCGATCAACGGCGACGGCCGCGTGCTGCTGCAGGTCACCGCCGCCGGCGCCGAGAGCGTGCTGGCGCACATCATCCGCCTGGTGGAAGACGCGCAGGCCGCCAAGGCGCCGGTGCAGCGCCTGGTGGACCGGGTCAGCGCGGTGTTCGTGCCGGTGGTGGTTGGCGTCGGCCTGCTGACGTTCGTTGGCTGGTGGCTGGCCGGGGTCGGGCTGGAAACGGCCGTCATCCGCGCCGTGGCGGTGCTGGTGATCGCCTGCCCCTGCGCGCTCGGCCTGGCGACGCCGACCGCCATCATGGCCGGCACCGGCGTGGCGGCGAAACACGGCATCCTGATCAAGGACGCGGCGGCGCTGGAGATCGCGCACCGCGTCGGCACCGTGGCCTTCGACAAGACCGGCACGCTCACCGTCGGCCAGCCGCGCCTGCTGGCGCTGTTGCCGGCGCCGGGGGTGGACGAGGCGGCGGCGCTGCAGACGGCCGCCGCCGTGCAGAGCGGCAGCGAGCACCCGCTGGCGCGCGCCGTGCTGAACGCGGCACGCGAGCGCGGCCTGGCCTGGGACGCCGCGCAGGACGTGCGCGCCGTGCCCGGCCATGGCACCGAGGGCCGGGTGCAGGGTGAGCGCATCCTGATCGGCAGCCAGCGCTGGCTGCGCGAGCTGGGCGCCGACCTGGCAACGTTCGCCGAGGCGGCGCAGGACCGGCAGGCCGCCGGCGCCACGCTGTCCGTGCTGGCGCTGCAACCGGATGGCGCCGGCAGCGCGCCGCGCCCGCTGGCGCTGCTGGCCTTTGGCGACGAGCCCAAGCCGGGTGCGCGCGAAGCGATCGAGCGCCTGCACGCCGGCGGCGTGCGCACCGTCATGATCTCGGGCGACAACCGGGGCGCTGCCGAGGCCATGGCGCGCCGCCTGGGCCTGGACGTCGAGGCTGGCGAGGTCATGGCCGAGGTGCTGCCGGGCGACAAGGCG
>CAYRHV010000083.1:0-8844 GCA_964424045.1 uncultured Ottowia sp.
CGCCATCGCGCAGGAGCACGATGCTGGCGGCTTCGCGTGCCGGTCCCTCGATCACGTCCTGGTTCAGTTCCATGTCAGTTGTCCATGACGCGATGCGCCACCCGCAGCGCATGAAACGACACCCCTCCAAAGGCCGCGGAGCAGGCCAGGCGTGGGCACCCGTGGCCGGGGTCTCCCTGGACACTGGGTGCGTCCCCCTTTGAGGGGGATGGAGCGCAGCGACATAGGGGGTGTTTCATTTCAGTTCCGGGATTGGGTCTCGCGCGGCGCTACAGTCGGGCCTGGCGCGCAACCGGGCTCCAGGGGCCGGTTGTGCAGTGCAACGTGGAAGAAGGAAATATCCAGCATGAATCCAGTCGATTTCAAGGGTCGTGTCGCAATCGTGACGGGGGCCGGTGGTGGCGTCGGTCGCCTGCATGCCCTGGGCCTGGCCGGGCGCGGCGCCAGGGTGGTGGTGAACGACCTCGGCGGCGCGGTGGACGGCACTGGCGGCTCGGCCTCCGCGGCGCAGAAGGTGGTCGAGGAAATCCGCGCGCGCGGTGGCGAGGCCATCGCCAGCGGCGCCTCGGTGACCGATTTTGCCGCGGTTCAGGCCATGGTGCAGCAGGCCATGGACACTTGGGGCCGCGTCGACGTGCTGGTCAACAACGCCGGCATCCTGCGCGACAAGACCTTTGCCAAGATGGAGCTGGCTGATTTTCGTGCCGTGCTGGAGGTGCACCTGATGGGCGCCGTGCACACCAGCAAGGCGGTGTGGCCGATCATGCAGGCGCAGAAATACGGCCGCATCATGATGACCAGCTCCTCCAGCGGCCTCTACGGCAACTTCGGACAGAGCAACTATGGCGCCGCCAAGCTGGCGCTGGTCGGCCTGATGCAGACGCTGGCGCTGGAGGGCGCGAAGTACGACATCCGGGTCAACGCCCTGGCGCCGACCGCCGCCACGCGCATGACCGAGGGCCTGTACCCGGACGATGCGCTGGCCGGCCTGCCCCCGGAGGCGGTGGTGCCGGCGATGCTGGTGCTGACCTGTGAGCATGCCCCCACGCGCACCATCCTGTGCGCCGGCGGCGGCTCCTACGAGGCGGCGCACATCACGCTGACGCAGGGGCGTCACCTCGGCCTCACGTCCGACACGCCCGAGCGCCTGCTGGCGCACCTGGGCCAGATCACCGACGGCACCGGACAGATGGTTCCGGGCAGCGGGCCGGAGCAGGGCCATCACGAGCTGGCGATGGCGCGCGGAACGGTCGCGGCCTGAAGGCGGCATGGGGGTGCGCGCCGTGGCTGCACGGCGCGCCGGTCTGTGTTACCGTCGCCTCCCGGCCTCAGAACCAGATCATGATGGAAACCTTGCAGTCCCGGCTGGCAGCGCTGTCGGATGAGCGGCTGCGAGGCATTCGTCGCGGCATCGAGAAGGAAAGCCTGCGCGCGCACCCGGACGGGACGCTGGCCCTGACGCCGCATCCGGCGGCGCTGGGCGCGCCCCTGACGCATCCGCACATCACGACCGATTACAGCGAGTCGCTGATCGAGCTGGTCACCGGCGTGGACGCCAGCGTGCCGGCCTGCCTGGACGAACTGACGCGAGTGCACCAGGTCGTCTATCACGAGCTCGACCGCCTGGGCGACGAGATGCTGTGGGTCTCCAGCATGCCGTGCCTGCTGCCGAGCGACGAGAGCATTCCGCTGGGCATCTACGGCACCTCCAACGTTGGTCGTGCCAAGACGATCTATCGCATGGGCCTCGGGCACCGCTACGGTCGGCGCATGCAGACCATCGCGGGCATCCACTACAACTGGTCCCTGCCCGCGGTCGACAGCGACGGCTATTTCGGCCTGATTCGCAATTTCCGCCGCCATGCGGTGCTGCTGCTGCTGCTCTACGGCGCCTCGCCGGCGGTCAACGCCTGCTTTGTCGAGGGGCGCGACCACCCGCTGCAGTCGCTGGGCAGCGACAGCATGTACCTGCCGCACGCCACCTCCCTGCGCATGGGCCGCCTGGGCTACCAGAGCGAGGCCCAGGCCAGCCTGGCGGTGAGCTACAACTGCCTCGAAAGCTACGCCGATTCCCTCGAAGAGGCCCTGACGCGTCCCTATCCGCCCTACGAGGCGATCGGCATCCGCAACCTGGGCGGCGACTACAACCAGCTGGCCACCAGCCTGTTGCAGATCGAGAACGAGTTCTACGGCACGATCCGGCCCAAGCGCGTGATCCGCTCCGGCGAGCGGCCGCTGCACGCCCTGCGCGAGCGCGGGGTCGAATACGTCGAGGTGCGGCTGATGGACCTCGACCCATTCGAGCCGACCGGCATCCGCGCCGACACCGCGCGCCTGCTGGACCTGTTCCTGTTGCACTGCCTGCTGTCGGACAGCCCGCCCGACACGCCCGAGGAGATCGCGGCGCTCGGCCGCAACCAGAACCTGGTTGCGGCGCGCGGCCGCGAGCCCGGCCTGCGGCTGGAGCAGGGCAGCCAGTCGGTGCTGCTGGCCGAGTGGGCGGCGGCGCTGCTGGCGGCCTACGCGCCGATCGCCGACCGGCTGGACCAGGTCGACGGCGGCGACCACTACGCGCGTGCCCTGGCCACGGCCCAGGCGGCCCTGACGGATTTCGGGCAACTGCCCTCGGCGCGCGTGCTGGATGCCATCCGCACCCGGCACGACGACAGCTTCATCGATTTCGTGCGTGCGCAGTCGCTGCAGACGCGGCACACCCTGCTCGAATTGCCGTATCCGCCCGAGCTGGCCGATCATTTTGCGCAGCTGGCCGCGGCCTCGGTGGCGGCGCAAAAGCACATCGAAGCCACCGACCGGGTCCCGTTCGAGCGTTTTCGCCAGGACTACCTGTCGCCCGTGCGCCTGGGGCTGAGCCAGGATGCCGTGATGGAGTGACCCTGAATCCGGCAGTTGACCGCTGATCGTCGTCTTGAAAGCCGTATGAATGTTGGCTTCGACTGTCCTGATGGCGCTCACCTGTTGGGTGAGAACGCTATGCACCCGCCAGCACCACCCGCGCCGCGCCATGCGGCGTTGCTCGTCGTGGCGCACACCAGTGCGCGGCCTCCTCGCGTCTTGCCTGGCACGCCGCGGGCGGCACTGGCAGGCACATCCAACTGCCGGATTCGGGGTGATGACGCCGGTTGTCAGCGCCGGCCGCTTCGCCCGGCATCGGTGCTGCCGGCACGCGGCGCACGTTCGGTCGGTGGCGCGGATGCGCCGCCGTAACCCCTGCCATTGACGGTCAGGCCGGCGTCGGAGAAGCGCGCCGAATTGCGCGGCCCGATGCCCGAGACGCGATCGATCAGGTCGTCCCAGTCCAGGAAGCGCCCGTGCACGCGCTCGGCGACGATGCGGCCGGACAGCGCTGGCCCGATGCCCTTGACCTGCTGCAGTTCGGCGGCGCTGCCGTGGTTGGCGTCGACCGCGAAAGCGCTCAGGGCTCCGAGCAGGGCCAGCAGAACCAGAATCCGTTTCCACATCCGGCGTTCCACTCCTCGCACAGGCCGGCCAGTCCGGCCTGCCCCGAGTGTGCCAGCAATGCGCGGCCGGCCCGACAGATTCCTACAGTTCCTCGATGCGGCGCGGCGGAAAGCTCTCCCAGGCCAGGCAGCCGGGACATTGCCAGAAGTAGCCCTGAGTCTCGAAGCCGCAGGCGGCGCAGCGGTAGCGTGCCAGCGCGCGCGTGGCTTTTTCCACCGACTCCTGCACCGGGCCGTGCACGCCATCGTGCACGAAGGCCTCGTGGCTGAGCCAGCGCGAGGCGGCGATCAGCGACGGCTCCTGCTCCATGTGCCGCACATAGCCTTCGCGCGCCTGCGCCATCGGCGTGCCGGTCGCGACCCGAGCCTGCACCAGGGCGTCGGCGATGTCCACCGAGGGCGCCTGCTCGTAGGCGCGCACCAGGCGCTGGATGACGTCGGGCAGGCGGTCGCTGGCGCGCGCCAGGCGGACCCATTCGCTGGCAATCAGCGGCACCGCATGCACGGCATGCTGCTGCAGGCCGGCGAGCTGGTCGTAGGCACCCGCGGGGTCGTCCTGACCGGCCAGCATGCCGGCCAGCTGGATGCGCGGGCGCGCCGCGTCGGGGGTGTCGGCGATGACCCGCTCGAGCAGCTCGCGCGCGCGTCCCGCATCGCCCCCCTTGCGCAACGCGTGCTCGGCCAGCTCGCAGCGATAGTGCGCCAGGCGCGCGCTGAAGTCGGCGTGCCCCGATTCGTGCAGGCGGCGCGCGATGTCGCTGGCGTGCTCCCAGTCGCGCGCGCGCTCGTGCAGCGCCAGCAGGGTGAGCCAGGCCTGCTCCTGGTGCTCGGTGTGCTCGAGCTTGAGCAGGGCCTCTTCGGCCCGGTCCAGCAGGCCGGCCTTGAGGAAGTCCTGCGCCAGCGCGTACTGGGCGCGTTCCCGGTCGCCGCGGCTCAGGTCGGCGCGCGAGAGCAGGTGCTCGTGCACGCGCACGGCGCGTTCGTATTCGCCGCGGCGGCGAAACAGGTTGCCGAGCGCGAAGTGCAGCTCCGAGGTCTCGGGATCCTTCTGCACTGCCTCGATGAAGGCATCGATGGCCTCGTCCTGCTGTTCGTTGAGCAGGTGGGTCAGGCCGCGGAAGTAGGCCTTGGGCGCCTGGTGGTTCTCGATGCGCAGCTGGCGCAGGTCCAGGCGCGAAGCCAGCCAGCCGAGCGCAAACGCGATCGGCAGGCCGAGCAGGATCCAGCTCAGTTCAAGTTCCATCGCGTGGTGGTGCCACGGTTTCGGCGGCGACCCATTGCGACTCCGGCTCCGAGGCCGCCTGGCGGCGCCGCGACCACCAGCCGGGCAGCATGCCGAGCACGCCGACCATCATGCCGAGCCCGAAGGCCGTCAGCACGATCAGCGTCATTGGCGCGTGCCACTGGCGGCCGAACAGCAGGTGCACGGTGGCATCTTCCTGGTTGTTGAGCGCAAATGCGAACAGCAGGAAGAAGACGGCTGCCTTGAGCAGCCATTTGAGCAGCTTGAGGGTGGGGGACATGGGCTGCGTGCCGGACACGCCGCAGCGCGGCCGCTTCAGGCGCCGGCTTGCGGCTCGTCCACCGGCTGCGCCGCGATGGTCTCGCGCAGCGCCTTGCCGGGCTTGAAGTGCGGCACCCGGCGCTCGGGGATCGGCACGCTTTCGCCGGTGCGCGGGTTGCGTCCCAGCCGGGGCGGCCGGTGGTTGACGGAAAAGCTGCCGAAGCCGCGGATCTCGATGCGGTGCCCCTGCGTCAGTGCGTCGCCCATGGCATCGAGGATCGCCTTGACGACGGCGTCGGCGTCGCGCGCGGGCAGGTCCGCGAAGCGTTCTGCCAGCCGTTGCACCAGGTCGGATCGGGTCATGCCGTCGCCGCAGGGCAGGCATCCGGTGCCGGGGACAGACCCAGGACACCGGAGCCGTTGCCTGCTCAGTCCTTGTCGCTCTCGTTGCTGTCCAGCTTGGCGCGCAGCAGGGCGCCCAGGCTGGTGGTGCCGGCGCTGCCCGAGCTCTGGCTCAGGGTGCTCATGGCTTCCTGCTGGTCGGCCGCGTCCTTGGCACGCACCGACAGCTGGATGTTGCGGCTCTTGCGGTCGACGTTCATCACCACGGCGGTGACTTCGTCGCCCACCTTCAGCACCTGGCTGGCGTCCTCGACGCGATCGCGGCTGATCTCCGAGGCCCGCAGGTAGCCGATCACGTCGTTGCCCAGGTCGATCTCGGCGCCCCGCGCATCGACGGTCTTGACGGTGCCGGTGACGGTCTGGCCGCGGTCGTTGACCGAGACGAAGGTGGTGAACGGGTCCTGGTCGAGCTGCTTGATGCCCAGGCTGATGCGCTCGCGCTCGACGTCCACGGCCAGCACGATGGCCTCGACTTCCTGGCCCTTCTTGTAGTTGCGCACGGCCGATTCGCCGGGCTCGTTCCAGGACAGGTCGGACAGGTGCACCAGGCCATCGATGCCGGCGGCCAGGCCGACGAACACGCCGAAGTCGGTGATCGACTTGATCGGGCCGTGCACGCGGTCGCCGCGCTGGGTGTTCTGCGCGAACTCCTGCCACGGGTTCGGGCGGCACTGCTTCATGCCCAGGCTGATGCGGCGCTTGTCCTCGTCGATGTCGAGAATCATGACCTCGACTTCCTCGCCCATCGTCACCACCTTGGTGGGCGCGACGTTGCGGTTGGTCCAGTCCATCTCGGAGACGTGCACCAGGCCCTCGATGCCGGGCTCGAGCTCGACGAAGGCGCCGTAGTCGGCGATGTTGGTGACCTTGCCGAACATGCGCGTGCCCTGCGGGTAGCGGCGCGAGACGCCGAGCCAGGGGTCGTCGCCCAGCTGCTTGAGGCCGAGCGAGACGCGCTGCTTCTCGGGGTCGAACTTGAGGATCTTGGCGTCGATTTCCTGGCCGGTCTGCACCACCTCGCTCGGGTGGCGCACGCGGCGCCAGGCCATGTCGGTGATGTGCAGCAGGCCGTCGATGCCGCCCAGGTCGACGAAGGCACCGTATTCGGTGATGTTCTTCACCACGCCATGCACGACGGCGCCTTCCTTCAGCGTGGCCAGCAGCTTCTCGCGCTCCTCGCCCATGCTGGCCTCGATCACCGCGCGGCGCGACAGCACCACGTTGTTGCGCTTGCGATCGAGCTTGATGACCTTGAACTCCATCGTCTTGCCCTCGTAGGGCGTGAGGTCCTTGGTCGGGCGCGTGTCCACCAGCGAGCCGGGCAGGAAGGCGCGGATGCCGTTGACCAGCACCGTGAGGCCGCCCTTGACCTTGTGCGAGGTGGTGCCGGTGACGAAGTCGCCCGACTCCAGCGCCTGCTCCAGCGCCAGCCAGGAGGCCAGGCGCTTGGCGGTGTCGCGCGAGAGGATGGTGTCGCCGTAGCCGTTCTCGATCGAGCCGATCGCCACCGGCACAAAGGCGCCGGCCTCGACCTCGATCTCGCCCTGGTCGTTCTTGAATTCCTCGATCGGGATGTAGGCCTCGGACTTGAGGCCGGCGTTCACGACGACGAAGCTGTGCTCGACGCGCACCACTTCGGCGGTGATGACTTCACCCGGGCGCATCTCGGTGCGCTGCAGGGATTCCTCGAACAACTGGGCAAAAGATTCGGACATGAAAGTTTCCTTCTCCACACGCACGGGTTCACGACGGCACCATTGCGATCGTTTGTAAGGCTGACGGCGGAGGCTTGGGTTGCGGACGGGCCGCGGTTGAGGTTGAACAACCAGGCCGCTCGATGCGCTTGGACGCGCGGCGGGAAGCTGCCTGGGCGGTAAAAGGCCGACGGCGTCACGGATCCCAAGCGAGATTCCGCAGACGTTTCGGCCGGGTCGGGCAACTCAGCTCAGGCCTTGGCGGCTTGAAACGGTTGCCGCGCCTGCCACCAATCAAGAACCTGATCGACCGATGCCTCGATCGTCAGTTGCGAATTGTCCAGCAGCAGGGCGTCGTGCGCCGGCTTGAGGGGTGACGCGATGCGGGTCTGATCCCGCGCATCGCGCGCTTCCAAGTCAGCGCGAAGACTATCGAGTTTAGCAGGAATACCCTTGGAAATCAATTGCTTATGGCGCCGTTCGGCGCGCTGCGCGGCGTCCGCGGTCAGGTAGACCTTGAGCAGCGCGGCCGGAAAGATCACCGTGCCCATGTCGCGCCCGTCGGCCACCAGGCCAGGCAGGCGGGCGAAACCGCGCTGCAGCTCCAGCAGCGCCTCGCGCACCGCAGGCAGCGCGGACACCTGCGATGCGTCCATGCCCGCGGCCTCGCTGCGGATCGCTTCGGTCACGTCCTCGCCATCCAGCCGCACGCAGTCGGCGTCGAAGCAGACCGGCAAGCACCGCGCCAGTTCGGCGATGGCGGCTTCATTGGTCGCCTCGGGCGCCAGGCCCCGTCGCCGCGCCGCCAGGCCCGCGAGGCGGTACAGCGCACCGGAATCCAGGTAGTGGTAGCCAAGGCGCCGCGCCAGCGCACTGGCCAGCGTGCCCTTGCCGGAGGCGGTTGGTCCGTCGATGCAGATCACCGGTACCGGGACCGCGGGCTGCGCGACCGCGAACAGGGTCTCGAAGTAGTCCGGAAAGGTCTTGGCGACGCACTTCGGGTCCTCGATGCGCACCGGCAGGCCAGCCGGGTTGAAGGCCGCCAGCGAGCCGCACATGGCCATGCGGTGGTCGTCGTAGGTGTGGATCGATGCCGCCCGCCATGCCTGCGGGCTGGCAGGTGGCGTGATGCGGATGAAATCCGGGCCCTCGTCGATCGTGGCGCCGAGCTTGCGCAGCTCGGTCGCCATGGCGGCGATGCGGTCGGTTTCCTTCACGCGCCAGCTGGCGATGTTGCGCAGCATGCTGGTGCCGTCGGCGTACAGCGCCATCACGGCCAGCGTCATGGCGGCATCGGGGATATGGTTGCCATCGAGATCGATGGCCTTCAAGGGCCAGGTGCCGCGGCGCACCTCGAGCCAGTTGGCACCGCTGTCGATGCGCGCGCCCATCAGCCGCGCAGCCTCGACGAAGCGGATGTCGCCCTGGATCGAATCGGCGCCGACACCCTCGATCCGCAAGGGGCCGTTCCGCCCGGCGTCGCTCGACAGCGCGCCGGCAGCGATGAAGTAGCTGGCCGACGAGGCGTCGGCCTCGACGTGGATTTCGCCGGGCGAGCGATACGCACTGCCGTGCGGGATGACGAAGCGCTGCCAGCCGTCGCGCTCCACCCGCACGCCGAAGCGCTCCAGCAGGCGCAGCGTGATCTCGACATAGGGCTTGGAGATCAACTCGCCCACCACCTCGATGACGATGTCCTGCGCGTCGGGGCGGCCGGCCGCCAGCGGCAGGGCCAGCAGCAGGGCGGTCAGGAACTGGCTCGACA
>CAYRHV010000084.1:0-8831 GCA_964424045.1 uncultured Ottowia sp.
AGAAGACGCCGCTGTCGCCGCGCTTCCGCGGCCTGCACGCGCTGCGCCGCTACGAGAACGGCGAGGAGCGCTGCATCGCCTGCAAGCTGTGCGAGGCGATCTGCCCGGCGATGGCGATCACCATCGAGTCGGCCGAGCGCGACGACGGCACGCGCCGCACCACGCGCTACGACATCGACCTGGCCAAGTGCATCTTCTGCGGCTTCTGCGAGGAAAGCTGCCCGACCGACTCCATCGTCGAGACGCACATCCTCGAGTACCACGGCGAGAAGCGCGGCGACCTGTACTACACCAAGGAAATGCTGCTGGCGATCGGCGACAAGTTCGAACCCGAGATCGCGGCGGCACGCGCGGCCGACGCCAAGTACCGCTGAATGGCCTGAACCCACCACGGACAAGAATTCATGGACGTCCAGACCGGATTTTTCTACCTGTTCTCCCTGGTGATGCTGTTTTCGGCATTCCGGGTGATCACCGCGCGCAACCCCGTGCACGCGGTGCTGTACCTGATGCTCGCCTTCTCGCAGGCGGCGGGCGTCTGGCTGCTGCTGCAGGCCGAGTTCCTGGCCATCGTGCTGGTGCTCGTCTACCTGGGCGCGGTGATGGTGCTGTTCCTGTTCGTCGTCATGATGCTCGACATCCATATCGAACGTCTGCGACAGGGTTTCTGGCGGCATTTCCCGCTGGCGCTGGCGATCGGTGCGCTGATCGCGCTGGAGATGGCGCTGGTGCTGTTCGGCGGCTTTCGCGTCGACGAGGCGCCGCTCATGCCCGAGACCGTCGCCGCCGGCGTCGGGCAGGTGGCCCAGTATTCCAACACCAAGGAACTGGGCATGCTGATGTTCACGAAATACCTGTTCCCGGTCGAGATCGCGGCGGTGATCCTGCTGGTGGCCATGATCTCGGCCATCGCCCTGACGCTGCGCGAGCGCAAGGGCAACAAGGCCATCGACGCCGGGCTGGCGGTGCGTGCGCGGCCGCAGGACCGGCTGCGGATCGTGCAGCTGGCGGCGACGCGTCCGGCGCCCGAGCCCACCCCGGCCGCCGAGCCCAACCCGGAGGAGGTCACGTCATGACCCTGTCGCTTGCGCACTACCTGACGCTGGGCGCGATCCTGTTCGCGCTCTCCATGGTCGGCATCTTCCTGAACCGCAAGAACCTGATCGTGCTGCTGATGGCGATCGAGCTCATGCTGCTGGCGGTGAACACCAACTTCGTCGCCTTCTCACACTACCTGGGCGACATGCACGGCCAGGTGTTCGTGTTCTTCGTCCTGACGGTGGCGGCGGCCGAGGCCGCGATCGGCCTGGCCATCCTGGTGCTGCTGTTCCGCAACAAGACCTCGATCAATGCAGACGAGATCAACTCGCTCAAGGGCTGACGGAAGATGAACGCGACACTTTCCGCCACGACACTGCTCGCCATCCCGCTGCTGCCGCTGGCGGCGGCGCTGATCGTCGGCATCTTCGGCACCGCGCTGGGCGGCAACCTGCTGGGCCGCCGCGCCTCGCACAGCCTGACCATCGGCGGGGTCTTCATCTCCTTCGTCCTGTCGGCCCTGGTGCTCAAGCAGGTGGCGCTCGACGGCGCCTGGTTCGAGGGCACGATCTACGAGTGGGCGCGCATCGGCACGCTGAAGATGGAAGTCGGCTTCCTGGTCGATGCGTTGACCGCCACCATGATGTGCGTGGTCACCTTCGTCTCGCTGGCGGTGCACATCTACACCATCGGCTACATGGATGACGACCCGGGCTACAACCGCTTCTTCTCCTACATCTCGCTGTTCACCTTCTCCATGCTCATGCTGTGCATGAGCAACAACTTCCTGCAGCTGTTCTTCGGCTGGGAGGCGGTGGGCCTGGTGTCCTACCTGCTGATCGGCTTCTGGTTCCAGCGCGAATCGGCGATCCGGGCCAACCTGAAGGCCTTCATGGTGAACCGCGTGGGCGACTTCGGCTTCATCCTGGGCATCGCCCTGGTGCTGGCCTACACCGGCTCGCTCAACTATGTCGAGGCCTTCGGCCAGGCCGAGGCGGTGTCCACCGTGCTGCTGCCCGGCACCGACTGGCTGATGCTGAGCGTGGCCTGCATCTGCCTGTTCGTCGGCGCCATGGGCAAGTCGGCGCAGTTTCCGCTGCACGTCTGGCTGCCCGACTCGATGGAGGGCCCGACCCCGATCTCGGCCCTGATCCACGCTGCCACCATGGTGACGGCCGGCATCTTCATGGTCGCGCGCATGTCGCCGTTCTACGAGTTCTCGGACGCGGCGCTGAACCTGGTGCTGATCGTCGGCGCCATCACGGCCCTGTTCATGGGCATCCTGGGCGTGGTGCAGAACGACATCAAGCGCGTCGTGGCCTACTCGACGCTGTCGCAGCTGGGCTACATGACGGTGGCGCTGGGGGCTTCGGCCTATTCGGCGGCGATCTTCCACCTGATGACGCACGCCTTCTACAAGGCCCTGCTGTTCCTCGGCTCCGGCTCGGTGATCCTGGCCATGCACCACAACCAGGACATCCGCTGGATGGGCAACCTGCGCAAGTACATGCCGATCACCTGGATCACCTTCCTGATCGGCACGCTCTCGCTCATCAGCACGCCGTTCTTCTCGGGCTTCTATTCCAAGGACGCGATCATCGAGGCGGTGGGCGCGAGCAACCTGCCGGCCTCGGGCTTTGCCTACTTCGCCGTGCTGGGTGGCGTGTTCGTCACGGCGCTGTATTCGTTCCGCCTGTATTTCCTGGTGTTCCACGGTCCCGAGCGCTACGACCAGGACCCGCACGCGCATGAGCACGAGCACGAACACGGGCACGGCGATGGCAAGCCCAAGGAGCAGCCCTGGGTGGTGACGCTGCCGCTGATCCTGCTGGCCATTCCTTCGGTGGTGATCGGCTACTACACGCTGATGCCGATGCTGTTCAGCGACTTCTTCGGCCAGTCCATCTTCACCGACCTGGCACGCCACCCGGCCATGGCCGAGCTGCGCGAGATGGTGCATGGCCCGCTGGCGATGGCGCTGCACTCGGTGCAGACACTGCCGTTCTACCTGGCGCTGGCGGGCTTCGGCGTGGCCTGGTACTGCTACATGGCGCGGCCGGACCTGCCGGCGAAGATCGCCGATGCCGTGCGCCCGCTCTACGTGCTGCTGGAGCGCAAGTACTACATGGACGAGCTGTGGATCAAGGTGCTGGCGGGCGGCTCGCGCCTGCTCGGGATCGGTCTGTGGAAGGGTGGCGATCGCGCCATCATCGACGGGGCGGTGGTCAACGGCTCCTGGCGCCTGATCGGCTGGGCCGCGAGCGTGACGCGCTGGCTGCAGTCGGGCTACCTCTATCACTACGCGCTGGCCATGGTCCTCGGCCTTTTCGTGCTGATGTCGTATTTCGTCTGGCTCGGCCGGTAAGCATCGCTACAGGATAAGAACACATGGCCTGGTTGAGCCTTTCCATCTGGACGCCGATCGTCTTCGGCGTCATCCTGCTGGCCTTCAATCGCGACCAGCAGGCGCCCATGGTGCGCTGGATCGCGCTGGTCGGATCGCTGCTGTCCTTCCTCGTGACGGTGCCGCTCTACACGCGCTTCGACACCAGCACGGCGGACATGCAGTTCGTCGAGAACTCGCCCTGGATCGAGCGCTTCAACATCAACTACCACCTGGGCGTCGATGGCCTGTCGGTGTGGTTCGTGCTGCTGACGGCCTTCATCACCGTGATCGTGGTGCTGGCCGGCTGGGAGGTGATCCAGCGCAAGGTCAACCAGTACATGGCGGCCTTCCTGATCCTGTCGGGCATGATGATCGGCGTCTTCACGGCGCTCGACGGCATCCTGTTCTACATGTTCTTCGAGGGCACGCTGGTGCCGATGTACCTGATCATCGGCGTCTGGGGCGGGCCCAACCGCATCTACGCGGCGTTCAAGTTCTTCCTCTACACCTTCATGGGCTCGCTGCTCATGCTGGTGGCCTTCATCTACCTCTACACGGTCGCCGACGGCAGCTTCGACGTCCAGACCTGGCACGGGCTGCCGCTGTCGGCGACCGCGCAGACGCTGCTGTTCTTCGGCCTGTTCGCGGCGTTCGCGGTCAAGGTGCCGATGTGGCCGGTGCACACCTGGCTGCCCGACGCCCACGTCGAGGCGCCCACCGGCGGCTCGGTGGTGCTGGCGGCGATCATGCTCAAGCTGGGCGCCTACGGCTTCCTGCGCTTCTCGATCCCGATCGCGCCCGATGCCGCGCACGAGTGGGCCTGGCTGATGGTGGCGCTGTCGCTGGTGGCGGTGATCTACGTCGGCCTGGTGGCGCTGGTGCAGCCGGACATGAAGAAGCTGGTGGCCTATTCGTCGGTCGCGCACATGGGCTTTGTCACCATGGGCTTCTTCATCTTCAACGAGCTGGGCATGACCGGCGGCATCGTGCAGATGATCGCGCACGGCTTCGTCTCGGGCGCCATGTTCCTGTGCATCGGCGTGCTCTATGACCGCCTGCACACGCGCAACATCGCCGACTACGGCGGCGTCATCAACTCGATGCCGCGCTTCGGGCCGTTCGCGCTGCTGTTCTTCATGGCCAACTGCGGCCTGCCGGGAACCGCCGGCTTCATCGGCGAGTGGACCGTGATCCTGGGCAGCGTGCAGGCCAACTTCTGGCTCGGCCTGCTGCTGGCCACGGCGCTGATCTCGGGCGCCGGCTACTCGCTGTGGATGTTCAAGCGCGTCTATTTCGGCGCTGTCGGCAACGAGAAGGTGCGCGGCATGCCCGACCTGAACGCGCGCGAATACCTGGTGATGGTGCTGATGGCGATCACGGTGCTCTGGATGGGCATCTATCCCAAGACCTTCACCGACCTGATGGGACCGTCGGTGTCCAGGCTGCTGGACCAGGCCGCGATCTCCAAGCTCAATTGAGGACCGCTCAGAATGATTGACCAAGCGAGTTGGATCGCCATCTACCCGGAGGTCGTGCTCCTGGTGATGTCCTGCGTGATCGCGCTGCTGGACCTGCTGGACCGGCGCGCCACGCGGCCGGTGGCCTACATCCTGACGGTGCTGACGCTGCTGGTGCTGGCGGTGCTGACGGGCAGCTATGCCGCCAGCGGCGAGACCGTCTACGGCTTCGACGGCATGGTGGTGAGCGACGTCATGGCCAACTGGCTCAAGTGCTTTGCCGCACTGGCGCTGCTGGTCACCTTCATCTACTCGCGCAGCTACGTGGCCAGCCGCGACATGCTGCGCGGCGGCGAGTGGTATGTGCTCGGCCTGCTCGGCCTGCTGGGCATCTTCGTGATGATCTCGGCCAACCACTTCCTGACCCTGTATCTGGGCCTGGAGTGCCTGGCCCTGACCAGCTACGCGCTGGTGGCGCTGCGCCGCGACCTGGCGAACGCGACCGAGGCGGCGATGAAGTATTTCGTGCTCGGCGCCATGGCCTCGGGTTTCCTGCTCTACGGCCTGTCGATGATCTACGGCGCCACCGGCACGCTCGACATCGGCGAGACCTTCCAGGCGATCGCCAGCGGCCAGATCCGCCACCAGGTGCTGGTGTTCGGGGTCGTGTTCGTGGTCGCCGGCCTGGCGTTCAAGTTCGGCGCGGCGCCGTTCCACATGTGGGTGCCCGACGTCTACGAGGGCGCGCCGACGGCGGTGACGCTGTTCCTG
Source organism: uncultured Ottowia sp. (assembly GCA_964424045.1). Taxonomy (GTDB): domain Bacteria; phylum Pseudomonadota; class Gammaproteobacteria; order Burkholderiales; family Burkholderiaceae_C; genus Ottowia. The sequence continues at coordinate 5,653 of CAYRHV010000084.1, forward strand.
GGCGCGGCGCCCGAGCTGGCCTCGTTCGCGATCGCCATCCGCCTGCTGGTCGAGGGCCTGCTGCCGCTGGCGCTCGACTGGCAGCCGATGCTGGGCGTGGTCGCGGTGGCCTCGCTGCTGGTGGGCAACATCGTCGCCATCGCCCAGACCAACATCAAGCGCATGCTGGGCTATTCGGCGATCTCGCACATGGGCTTCGTGCTGATGGGCTTGATGTCGGGCGTGGTCGGCGAGAGCGACGCGCTGACCGCCAACGCCTACAGCTCGGCCATGTTCTACGCCGTGGTCTACGTGCTGACGACACTGGTGAGCTTCGGCGTCATCATGCTGCTGGCGCGCGACGGCTTCGAGAGCGACCAGATCGCCGACTTCGCCGGCCTGAACCAGCGCAGCCCGCTGTATGCCGGCATCATGGGCATCTGCATGCTCTCGCTCACCGGCTTCCCGCCCATGGTCGGCTTCCAGGCCAAGCTGGCGGTGCTGCAGGCGCTGATCAGCACCGGCCTACCGAGCTACATCGGCCTGGCGGTGTTCGCGGTCATCATGTCGCTGATCGGCGCCTTCTACTACCTGCGCGTGATCAAGGTGATGTATTTCGACGCGTTGCCGAGCACGGTGCCGGCGGGGCCGATCACGGCGCCGATCGACATGCGCTGGGTGCTCACCGTCAACGGCCTGCTGCTGCTGGTGCTGGGCCTGCTGCCCGGCGGGCTGATGACCCTGTGCGCGCAGGCCATCGTGCAGATGCTGGGCACCTGACGACGCCATGACTCAGCAACTGAGCACCTGGCTGCTGATCCTGCTGGCCGTGCTCGCCGCCAACCTGCCCTTCCTGAACGACCGCCTGCTGGCCGTGTGGCCGCTGGGCGGACGACACAAGCTGCTGGCGGTCCGGCTGGCCGAGCTGGTGACCTGGTATTTCATCATCGGCGGCATCGGCCTGGCGCTGGAACAGCGCGTGGGCCAGATCTACCCCCAGGGCTGGCAGTTCTATGCCATCACGGCCGCGCTGTTCCTGACCTTTGCCTTCCCCGGCTTCGTCTTCCGCTACCTGGTGCGGCGCGGACGATAGGCGGTGGCGACGGACCTGAGCGAGCACGCGCTGGACAGCCAGGAGCTGTTCCACGGCCGCCTGCTGCATGCCTTCCGCGATCGCGTGCGGCTGCCCGATGGCGGCAGCAGCGTGCGCGAATACGTGCGCCATCCCGGCGCCGTGATGATCATCGGCCTGCTGGAGCGTCCGGGCGCGGCGCTGGAGGTGGTGCTGGAGCGACAGTTCCGCTACCCGGTGGGGCAGACGCTGATCGAGTTTCCGGCCGGCAAGCTGGACCCGGGCGAAGACCCGCTCGCCTGCGCCCGGCGCGAGCTGCGCGAGGAGACCGGCTACAGCGCGCGTGAGTGGGCGCGCGCCGGCGTGCTGCATCCGGTGGTCTCGTATTCCACCGAGGTGATCGAGATCTGGTTTGCGCGCGGCCTGAGCGCGGGGGAGCGTCAGCTCGACGAGGGCGAGTTCCTGGAGGTGTTCAGCGCCACGCCGGCGCAGCTGCACGACTGGTGTCGCGACGGCCGGGTCACCGACGCCAAGACCCTGGTCGGCACGTTTTGGCTGCACAATGTACTCGGTGGTGCCTGGACGCTGGACTGGCGTGCGGCCACCTGAAGGGGAGAACCAGGCTGGATGAAGGTGCTCGACCTCCAATGCTCGCAGGGCCATGCGTTCGAGGGCTGGTTCGCCTCGGAAGCCGACTTCCTGTCGCAGCAGGCGCGCCAGCTGATGAGTTGCCCGATGTGCGCCGACACCGCCGTGGCCAAGCTGCCGAGCGCGCCGCGTCTGAACCTGGGCGCCGCGTCGGTGCCGGCGCCGGGCACCCGGCCGAGCGCTGGCAAGGGCGGCGAGCCGGTGGCGGCGTTGCCGGCGCAGGCGCTGCAGGCGGCCTGGATGCAGACGGTGCGCCGCGTGATGGCGCAGACCGAGGATGTGGGTGAGCGTTTTCCGGAGGAGGCGCGGCGCATGCATTATGGCGAGACGCCGGAGCGCGGCATCCGCGGCCAGGCCTCGCGCGAGCAGACCGAGGCGTTGCTGGAGGAGGGCATCGCCGTCATGCCGCTGCCGCTGCCCGAGGGCATGGAAGGGCCGTTGCAGTAGGCGCTGCGCCCGAGGCCGCGGTACCGACCGGTCAGCCCGGGACCGCTGCGAGCGGCACCGGGGCTACCTCTTCACACCGCCTCGGAGGCGTTGACGATGGCCTGCAGCGCATCCAGGTCGACGATGCGCACGTGGCGGTGCTTGACCTCGATGATGCCCTCTTCGGCGAATTTGGAGAAGGTCCGGCTCACGGTCTCGAGCTTCAGGCCCAGGTAGCTGCCGATCTCCTCGCGCGTCATGCGCAGCACCAGCTCGGTGCGTGAGAAGCCCCGCGTGTGCAGGCGCTGCACGAGGTTCAGCAGAAAGGCGGCCAGGCGCTCCTCGGCGCGCATGCTGCCCAGCAGCAGCATGACGCCGTGGTCGCGCACGATCTCGCGGCTCATGATCTTGTGCACGTGGGTCTGCAGCGCCGGCACCTCGCGCGACAACTCCTCGATGCGGTCGTAGGGCATTTCGCAGACCTCGGCATCCTCCAGCGCGACCGCGTCGCAGGTGTGGCGGTCGTCGACGATGCCGTCCAGGCCGATGATCTCGCCCGCCATCTGGAAGCCCGTGACCTGGTCGCGCCCGTCCTCGGTCGTGACGCGGGTCTTGAAGAAGCCGGTGCGGATTGCGTACAGGGCGTAGAAGGGATCGCCGTTGGAGAACAGCGTGGTGCCGCGCTTGATCCGGCGGCGCGTGGCCACCAGGGTGTCGAGCCGGTCCATGTCGGCCTCCGTCACGTCGACCGGCATGCACAGCTCGCGCAGGCTGCAGTTGGAGCAGGCGACCTTGATGGCTTTTGGCGTCATGCGTGCAGGGTCCAGCGGGCCTTGAATGCGGTGGAATGCGGCAGATGCCGAGGATCTTCCACCCTCCTTGATAATCGTCAAGGACATTCTGACACAGACGCGCAAGAGTGAACGGTATTTTGGAAAATTCCGGCTTCGCATGCCCGTCATTACCCCCGAGCTGATTTCCAGGTTCGACGTTCCCGGCCCGCGCTACACCTCGTACCCGACCGCGGACCGCTTCGTCGAGGCCTTCGGCGAGG
>CAYRHV010000085.1:0-8819 GCA_964424045.1 uncultured Ottowia sp.
GGCGTGATGCTGCTGCTGATGGGCGCGCAGCTGATCGCCGCCGGCCTGATCGGCGAGCTGCTGATCCGCATCTACCACGAGGCCGGCGGCGCGCCGCAGTTCCACGCCGAGGAATACCGGCCATCCGAGTCGGCGTACGCGACGGCAGCGCCGCCGCGACCGTCGCCACCCGCCGCGTCCGACTCGTGACCCGCGCCGCCAGGGCCCTGCTGCGCGGCCTGCTGGGCCTGACGCTGCTGGCGGGCGTGCTGCTGCTGGCAAATCCGGGCCGCGTGCTGGAGCAGCTGCGCCAGGCCGACCCGGCCTGGCTGCTGGCCGGCCTGGCGGCCGCGGTGGCCGCCAACCTGGTCTCCGCCCTGCGCTGGCAGGCCCTGACGCGCTGGCTGGGCGGCGAGCTGAACCTGCCGGACGCCTGCCGCTGGTATTTCCAGGCCATCGGACTGAACGCCCTGCTACCCGGTGCAGTGCTTGGCGGCGACGTCTATCGCGCCCTGGTGCTGCAGCGCAGCGGCAGCAGCACCGGGGTGGCGGGCGCCTCGGTGGTGCTGGACCGCGTCAGCGGGCTGTGGATGCTGTGCGCCATCGGCGGCTTCGGCGCCGCAGCCTGCAGCGCCACGCTCGGCCCCTGGCTGCACCTGTCACCGCGTCTGCTGGCCACCCTGCTGCTGGCCGGCAGCGTGCTCTGGCTGGCCCTGCCCTGGGCCCTGCCGCCGCTGCTGCGCCGCGCACCCGCGGTGCGTGGCGCACGCTGGCTGAACCCGCTGCGCAGCGCCGCGCTGCGACCGGACTACGGCGCGCAGCTGCGCCTGCAGGCGCTGGCCTCGGCCGCCGTGCAGCTGCTGTCGGCCGCCGCACTGGCCGCGGCCGCGCTGGCCCTGGGCGTGACCCAGCCACTGGCGGTGTGGGCCTTCGCCAGCGCGCCGATCTTCCTGATGGCCGCCCTGCCGGTCAGCGTGGGGGGCTGGGGCACGCGCGAAGCGGCGGCCGCGGCAACCCTGGCACCGTTCGGCGTCGCCACCGCAGCCGCCGTCGGCGCCGGCCTGATTTATGGCGCCTACGCGCTGGTGCAGGGCGCGCTGGGCGCGCTGGCGTTCGGCCTGCCGCGCGCCCACGACGCTCGATGACTTCGCCGCTGCGCGGCTTCAATGACGGCGGCTGCGCCGGCCTATGACAAATGACGAATGGCCAGTGAGTGAACGGCGGTCAAGTCATTTGTCATTGAAGCCGCACAGCGGCCAAGTCATTCGTCATTCGTCATCGGCGCGCCCCGCTCAGGCCGGGTTCTTGCTCGCCAGCACACCGCGCCGCATCTGGTCCAGTTCCATGGTCTCGAACAGGGCCTTGAAGTTGCCCTCGCCGAAGCCCTCGTTGCCCTTGCGCTGGATGAACTCGAAGAAGATCGGGCCGAGCTGGTTCTCGCTGAAGATCTGCAGCAGCAGCTCGCCCTCGCGCCCGTCGACCAGGATGTTGCGCGACTTCAGTTCGTCGATCGGCTCCTTCAGCTCGGGAATGCGCCGGGGCAGCAGCTCGTAATAGGTGTCGCTGGTGTCCAGCAGCTTGATCCCGGCCAGGCCCAGTTCGTCGACGGCGCGGTAGATGTCCTTGCAGGCCAGCGCGATGTGCTGCACGCCCTCGCCCTGGTAGAGGTCCAGGTATTCCTGGATCTGGCCCGCCTGCTCGCCCCCTTCCTCGTTGATCGGGATGCGGATCTTGCCGCAGGGGCTGGTCATGGCCTTGCTCTTGACGCCGGTGGCCTGGCCCTCGATGTCGAAGTAGCGGATCTCGCGGAAGTTGAACAGGCGCTCGTAGAAGCCGGCCCACTCGTCCATGCGGCCCTTGTGCACGTTGTGCGTCAGGTGGTCGATCACCGTCATGCCGTAGCCCTCGGGGCTGACGGCGGCGCTGCCATGCACGCCGGGCAGCGGCTCGAAGTCGACGTCGTAGAAACCGATGTTGCCGATGTCGCCCTCCTGCGCCCCGTTCTTGCCGCGCCAGCGGTCGATCAGGTAGATGATCGAGTCGCCGATGCCCTTGATCGCCGGGATGTTGAGTTCACCCGGATTGGCGTGCCCCGCATAGCCCCAGGCGCCCAGGCTGATGGCGCGCTCGTAGGCCGCCTTGGCGTCCGCCACGCGAAAGGCGATGGCGCAGATGCTGGGCCCGTGCAGGCGCGCGAAGCGCTGGGCGAAGCTGTCGGGCTCGGCGTTGAGGATGAAGTTGATCTCGCCCTGGCGGTACAGCGTCACGTTCTTGCGCCGATGCCGCGCCACGGCGGTGAATCCCATGCGCTCGAACAGCTGGCCCATGGCCGCGGGATCGGGGGCGGCGTATTCGATGAACTCGAAGCCGTCGGTGCCCATGGGGTTGTCCCAGGTCCCTGCGGCCGGGGTGGAGGTGCTGGCAGTGGTCATGGTGGTCGTCTCCTCGATCGGGGGCGTCAACCGGGCCTCGGCGATCCGGTTGTGCAAACCCTTCGAATGTAGGCCGGAATCGCGTCCGATTTCCAGCGTTCTTGCTCTGCATCAAGACGCGAAACGCAGTGGGTCGAGGCCATGGAGCTGAAATTGCACAGGATTCCTGCGCAATCGGCCACGGCGTCGCATTTCTTGCCCGCCGCAGGGGCCGAAACCCGTAACATCCGGCCATCATGGCAGGCAACTCCCTGGACAAGCTCGACCGCGCCATCCTGCTGCGCCTGCAGCAGGATGGACGCGAAACCTGCGAGTCGATCGGCGAGCACGTGGGCCTGTCGGCCAGCGCCGTGCTGCGGCGCATCAAGCGGCTCGAGGACAGCGGCGTGATCGACCGCTATGTCGCCCTGCTGAAACCGGAGTCGGTCGGCCTGGGCCTGGTGGCCTACGTCAACGTGCGCCTGGAAAAGCGCCAGGACCACGCCAAGCGCAACCCCATGGACGAATTCCGTGCCAGCGTGCAGGGCTGGCCCGAGGTGGTGGAATGCGCTTCGCTCACGGGCGAGATGGACTTCCTGCTGCACCTCGTGGTGGCGGACATGCCGGCCTACTCGCGCTTCATGCTCGACACCCTGCTGCGGCACCCGGCGGTGCAGGACTGCAAGACCAGCTTCGTCATGGAGCGTGTCAAATCCACCACGGCGCTGCCGATCTGAGTCGACAGCAGGCGGTCCGGCCCGCCCCGCCGTGAACTGCGCCCGTTCTTGAGGGAATACTCCAGGCCCAGGGGGGCTTTTGGAGTGGCAACTCTAGGGAAAACCCCTAACATGAACGGCATGGATACTTCCACCGTCTCTCGTCACGCCGCCCCGGCGCCGGCCGAGAACCCGCACCCGACCGACCCGACGCCCCGGGCACCGGCCCTGGTTCCGATCCGCGAGGTCGGGACGCGCCACCGTCCGCAGATCCTGTGGCACCTGCTGGCGCTGGACGCGCGTGACCGCTACCTGCGTTTCGGCTACGCCGCCGGCGACGAGCAGGTGCGCCGCTACGTCGAGGGCCTGGACTTCGAGCGCGACCAGGTGTTCGCCATCTTCAACCGCAAGCTCGAGCTGATCGCCATGGCGCATCTGGCGCATCCGGACTTCATGGCCGAAGCCGGGCACGCCGAGTTCGGCGTCTCGGTGGCGGCGCATGCGCGCGGGCGTGGCTACGGCAGCCTGCTGTTCGCGCGGGCCGCGACCAGCGCCATCAACCGGGGCGTGGACACGCTCTACATCCAGGCCCTGACCGAAAACGGCGCCATGCTGCACATTGCACGCAAGGCCGGTGCCGAGATCGAGCACGCCGGCAGCGAGAGCGAGGCCCGCCTGCGCCTGCCCGAGTCCACCTTCCGCACCCGGCTCGACCAGTTCCTGGCCGACCAGGTGGGCCAGATGGACTACTGGTTCAAGCACGAAGCCTCGACCCTGCGCGAGATGCTGAACGGAACGAGCCCGGCCCCGGCGCGACGCAGCCGTCCGCGCCACTGACACCGGCGCTTTCGGCGGCCGCGCCGTTGCGGCGACGCGGCCACATCCGCTATCCTCGGGCAACCGCAACCCTCGCACGCCCTGCGCCTTCGCACCTTGCCCGACCCTTACCCTGCGCGCCCCGGCAAGCGCGAAGACAGGCGCAGCCTGTTCCAGAAGCTGATCGAGTTCATCAAGCCGGGGCCGGACTCCACTGACGAGCTGATCGAGGCACTGGCCGAGGCCGAGGACAAGGCGGTCATCAACGCCGAAAGCCGCATCATGCTGGAGGGCGTGCTGCGGCTGTCCGACCAGAGCGCTGGCGACGCCATGGTGGCGGCGCCGCGCATGGACCTGCTGGACATCGACGCCCCCTACGAGACGCTGCTGGGCCAGGTCATCACCACCGCCCACTCGCGCTTTCCGGTGTTCCAGGGCGAGCGCGAGAACATCATCGGCATCCTGCTGGCCAAGGACCTGCTCAAGCTGCAGCGCTCGCCGACGCTGAACGTGCGCACCCTGCTGCGCTCGCCGGTGTTCATCCCCGAGAGCAAGAGCCTGAGCGACCTGCTGCGCGAGTTTCGCGCCACGCGCAACCACCTGGCGATCGTGGTGGACGAGTTCGGCCGCACCGCCGGCCTGATCACGATCGAGGACGTGCTGGAGGAGATCGTCGGCGAGATCGAGGACGAGTTCGACATCGACACCGACGAGGGCGACATCTTCGCCCTCGCCGACCAGAGCTGGCGCGTGGCCGGCGGCACGCCGCTGGAGCAGTTCAACACCTACTTCGGCGTGCAGCTCGGCGTCGATCCAGACAGCGACCTGGAGGTCGACTTCGACACCCTGGGCGGCCTGATCGCGCACGAACTGGGCCACGTTCCGAGCCGCGGCGAGCGCTTCGCCATGGGCGGGCTCGACTTCGTCGTGCTGCACACCCGCGGCGGCGCCGTGCGCTGGTTCAAGGTCGCCCGCATGCCCGCCGATGCGGGCTGAAACGCCCGCGGCCACCCGCGCCGCGGCCCCGCGGCCAGGCGCGGCGCTGGCCGCCCTGCTGGCCGGCGCGCTGCAGGCGCAGGCCATCGCCGATGCCTTCAGCGGCGCCGCGCACGGCTGGCTGCAGCTGGCCAGTCTGGCGCTGCTGGTCCTGTTGCTGCAGGCCCCCGCCGACACGGCCCGGCCGTCGCAAGCCGCGCGCCGGGCCGCCGGGCTGGGCTGGCTGTTCGCCCTGGCCTGGCTGCTGGGCACGTTCTGGTGGCTCTACATCTCGATGCACACCTATGGCGGGCTGGCCGCCGTGCTGGCTGCGCTGGCGGTGCTGGCGCTGGCGGGCGGGCTGGCGCTGTATTACGCCCTGGCCTGCGGCGTATTGGCCTGGATCGCGGCGCGTCGTGGCACCGCCCTGCAGCCGGCCACGCAGGCCCTGCTGTTCGCCGCGCTCTGGACCCTGGCCGAACTGCTGCGCGGGCGCTGGTTCACCGGCTTTCCCTGGGGCGCCGGCGGCTATGCCCACGTCGACGGTGTGCTGGCCGCCTACGCACCCTGGGTCGGCGTCTACGGCATCGGCTTCATCGCCGCCTGGCTGGCGGCGCTGCTGGCGCTGCTGGCAACCGGGCGTGCCGCGCGCAGCCGACTCGCGCTGGCCGCCGCCGTGCTGGTGCTTGGCTGGGCCGGCGTGGCGTCGCTGTGGCCGGCCGACCGGGCCGGCCGCGCCACCGCCCCGATGGATGTGCAGCTGCTGCAGGGCAACATCCCGCAGGACGAGAAGTTCGTCCCCGGCACCGGCGTCGCCGACGCCCTGCGCTGGTACGGCGAGCAATGGCAGGCCAGCACGGCCAGCCTGGTGGTGGCGCCCGAGACCGCGCTGCCGCTGCTGCTCGCCGACCTGCCGCCGGGCTACTGGGAGGCGCTGCAGACGCGCTTCTCGCACGGCAGCCAGGCCGCCCTGCTGGGCGCACCCCTGGGCAACCTGGCCGAGGGCTACACCAACTCCGTGCTCGGCCTGGCACCCGGCCAGGACCGTCCCTACCGCTACGACAAGCACCACCTGGTGCCGTTTGGCGAATTCATCCCGCCGCTGTTCCGCTGGTTCGTGCGGCTCATGAACATCCCGCTGGGTGACTTCAACCGCGGCGCCGTCGGCCAGCCGTCCATGGCTTGGCAGGACCAGCGGCTGGCGCCCAACATCTGCTACGAGGACCTGTTCGGCGAGGAGCTGGCCGCGCGCTTCATCGACCCGCAGCGCGCGCCGACGGCGCTCGTCAACGTCAGCAACATCGCCTGGTTCGGCGACACGGTGGCGATCGACCAGCACCTGGCGATCAGCCGCATGCGCGCGCTCGAATTCGCGCGGCCCATGCTGCGCGCCACCAACACCGGCGCCACCGCCATCATCGACCACCGCGGCCGCGTCACGGCGGCCCTGCCGCGCGCCACGCGCGGCGTGCTGCAGGGCCGCTTCGAGGGCCGCACCGGCATCACGCCCTATGCCTGGTGGGCCGCGCGCCTGGGCCTGTGGCCCCTGTGGTTGCTGTGTGCGCTGCTCGTGCTTGCCGCCGCGGCCGGCCGCCCGAATCGCCTCAGGCACAATTGAACCCCATGGCTGAATCCTTTTCCTACGACCAGCTGATCGCATCGGGCGAGGGCCGCCTGTTCGGCCCCGAGGCCGGGCGCCTGCCGCTGCCGCCCATGCTGATGTTCGACCGCATCACGCACATCGACAGCGACGGCGGCACGCACGGGCTGGGAAGGATCGTCGCCGAGCTGGACGTCAAGCCCGACCTCTGGTTCTTTGCCTGCCACTTCCAGGGCGATCCGGTGATGCCTGGCTGCCTGGGCCTGGACGCGATGTGGCAGCTGATCGGCTTTTACCTCACCTGGCTGCGGCTGCCCGGCCGCGGACGCGCGCTGGGCGCGGGCGAAGTCAAGTTCACCGGCGAGGTGGGGCCGGACGTCCGACGCGTGACCTACGAGATCGACATCAAGCGCGTCGTCCGGCGCAAGCTCAACATGGCCATCGGCGACGCACGGCTGCTGGCCGACGGCCAGGAGATCTACGTCGCGCGCGATCTGCGCGTCGGCCTGTTCCTGCGCGAAGCCAACGGCAAGGGGAGCGGATGAGCAAGAGGCGGGTAGTCATCACCGGCGCGGGCATCGTCTCGTGCATCGGCAACGACCTGCAGGCGGTGGAGGCCGCGCTGCGCGAGGGGCGCTCGGGCATCCGGGCGGTTCCCGAGTTCGCGCAGCTGGGCCTGCGCAGCCAGGTCGCCGGCGTGCCCGAGGTCAACATCGAGGCGCGCATCGACCGCAAGCAGCTGCGCTTCATGGGCGACGCCGCCGCCTACGCGCAGATCGCGCTGGAAGACGCCATCGCCCAGTCGGGCCTGGCGCCCGGGCAGGTCAGCCACCCGCGCACCGGCCTCATCATGGGCTCGGGCGGCGGCTCGCCGGCGAACCAGATCGAGGCCGCCGACACCCTGCGCGAGAAGGGCATCCGCCGCGTCGGCCCCTACCAGGTGACACGCTGCATGAGCAGCACGGTGTCGGCCTGCCTGGCGACCAACTTCCGGATCAAGGGCATCAACTACTCGATCACCTCGGCCTGCTCGACCTCGGCGCACTGCATCGGCGCCGCGGCACAGCAGATCGCCTGGGGCCAGCAGGACGTGGTGTTCGCCGGCGGCGGCGAGGAGCTGTCCTGGGGCATGGCCATGCTGTTCGACGGCATGGCGGCGATGTCGAGCAAGTACAACGCCACGCCCGAGCAGGCCTCGCGCGCCTACGACGCCGATCGCGACGGCTTCGTGCTGGCCGGCGGCGGCGGCGCCGTGGTGCTGGAGAGCCTGGAGCATGCCGAGGCCCGCGGCGCCACCATCCTGGCCGAGCTGGTCGGCTTCGGCGCCACCAGCGACGGCGAGGACATGGTCGCGCCCTCGGGCGACGGCGCCATCGCCTGCATGCAGCAGGCCATCGAGGGCCTGGAGGGCCCGATCGACTACATCAACACCCACGGCACCTCGACCCCGGTGGGCGACATGCAGGAAGTGCGCGCCATGCGCGCCGTGTTCGGCGACAGCATGCCGCCGTTCTCCAGCACCAAGTCGCTCACCGGCCACTCGCTCGGTGCCACCGGCGTGCAGGAGGCCATCTACTGCCTCATCATGCTGCAACAGGGCTTCATCGCCGGCTCGATCAACGTCGAGACACCGGATCCGGCGCTGGGCGACATGCCGCTGGTCACCCGCACCCGCGACGCCAGCCTGACCCAGGTGCTGTCCAACAGCTTCGGCTTCGGCGGCACCAACGCCTCGCTCGTGCTGCGCCGCTGGGGCTGACCGGGCTCCGATAAGCATAGCGCCCGGGGCCCGCCGAATGCGGGCGACCCGCCCACGTTTGCCAACGCGCCGTTAAAATGCGCGGTTGCGCCCCGAACGGCCATGCCGTGCTGCCCGCGGCGCGCAACATCAGACCCGCTCCGCCATGCCCACCTTCCAGCAGATCATTCTCCAGCTCCAGCAATACTGGGCCGCGCAGGGCTGCGCGCTGCTGCAGCCCTACGACATGGAGGTCGGCGCCGGCACCTCGCACACCGCCACCTTCCTGCGCGCCATCGGGCCCGAGCCCTGGCGCGCCGCCTACGTGCAGCCCAGCCGCCGGCCCAAGGACGGCCGCTACGGCCAGAACCCGAACCGCCTGCAGCACTACTACCAGTACCAGGTGGTGCTCAAGCCGGCACCCGACGACATCCTCGACCTCTACCTGGGCAGCATGGAGGCGCTGGGCTTCGACCTGCGGCAAAACGACATCCGCTTCGTCGAGGACGACTGGGAAAACCCCACGCTCGGCGCCTGGGGCCTGGGCTGGGAGGTCTGGCTGAACGGCATGGAGGTGACGCAGT
>CAYRHV010000086.1:0-6575 GCA_964424045.1 uncultured Ottowia sp.
TCAGCACCTCGTTGGCGATGATGTCGAGCTTCTTCTGCACCTCGCCCTGCACGTTCTCGCTGCCGGCGCTGCCGAGCACGCCGCCCAGCTCGCCCTTGTTGACGGCGTGGCTGATCATCTTGCAGGCGCGTGCCACCACTTCCAGCAGCAGGCGCAGCTGGGCCGGAATGTGGCCGTCGATGCGCTGCTTCTCGACCAGGTGGCGGGTGAGGGAGATGCGGGAATTGATCATGGCGTTCAGGCGCTCGTCGCGCTCGCAGTGGTCATGGACCGGTGGATGATCTCACGGACGTCGTTGGACAGGTCCGGGCTGGCGGCCACGCGCGCGATCGCGTCGCGCGCCAGCTCGCGGTACGGCGGCGCCAGGCGCGCCCAGGCGTCCATGGCGCGCGCCAGCCGCGCGGCGACCTGCGGGTTGATGGCGTCGAGCTCGAGCACGCGCTCGGCCCAGAAGGCATAGCCGGCGCCGTCCGCGCGGTGGAAGCCGGCCGGGTTGCCGCTGCAGTAGCCGAACACCAGGCTGCGCGCACGGTTCGGGTTGCGCAGCGTGAAGTCGGGGTGCTGCATCAGCACCTGCACGGCGGGCAGGGCGCTGCCGTCGCGGTCCGGCGCGCGCGCCTGCAGCGAGAACCACTTGTCGATCACCAGCGCCTCGTGCGCGAAGCGCGCGTGCAGGTGCGCGAGCGCCCGGCCAGCCAGCTCGTGGCCGCAGGACAGCAGGGCCTGCAGCGCGTTCTCGCGGTCGGTCATGTTGCCGGCATCCTTGACGCGCTGGTAGGCCTTGCCTGGCCACACCGCATCGCCCGTGGCAACGGCGTCCAGGCACAGCATGGTCAGCGCCAGCCCGGCCAGCGCGCGGCGGCCGCTGGCCACCGGGTCCGGGGCATAGGCGCCGGTGTCGCGGTGCTGCTCCCAGGCCCACTGCCAGTCGGCGCGCAGGGTGCCGGCCAGCTGGCGGCGCATGGCTTCGCGCACGGCGTGGATGCGCTGCGGGTCGACCGGCTCGAGCTGCTCGCCGATGTAGCTCTCGCCGGGCAGGGTCAGCACCAGCTGCTTGAAGGCGGCGTCCAGCGCCGGGTCGCGCAGCACGGCGCGCAGGGCCGTCAGGTGGTCCGCTGCCAGGGGCTCGGTCGGCACCGGCTGCGCGGCCTCCCGGACCAGTGTCAGCGCGCGCTCCAGTGCCAGCTGCTGGCCGGCTTCCCAGCGATTGAATGGGTCGCTGTCGTGCGCCAGGCGGTGCATCAGCTGCGCCGGCGTCGCGGCCAGGCGCAGCTTGACCGGCGCCGAGAAGCCGCGCAGCAGCGAGGGCACGGGCGCCTCGTCGATGCCGGTGAACACCAGGGTGGTTTCAGCCTCGGTCAGCACCACGGTGTCGCCGTGCAGCAGCTCGCCGTCGGCCAGGGCCAGCGGCAGGTCGCGGCCGTCGGCGCCCAGCAGGCCCAGGCGCAGCGGGATCACCATCGGCTGCTTGTCCGGCTGGCCCGGGGTGGGCGGGCAGGACTGCACCAGCCTGAGGGTGTAGCTGCGGGCCTCGGCGTCGTAATTGCCTTCGGCCTCGATTACCGGCGTGCCGGCCTGGCTGTACCAGCGCTTGAAGGGCGTCAGGTGGCGTGCCAGGGCGCTGCCCGGGTTGGCGTCGGCCATGGCGGCGATGAAGTCGTCGCAGGTCACGGCCTGGCCGTCGTGGCGTTCGAAATACAGGTCCATGCCGCGGCGAAAGCCTTCGCGTCCCAGCAGCGTTTCGACCATGCGCACCACCTCGGCGCCTTTTTCGTAAATGGTGGTGGTGTAGAAGTTGGTGATTTCCAGGTATTCGTCGGGTCGCACCGGGTGCGCCATCGGCCCGGCGTCCTCGGCGAACTGCAGCGTGCGCAGGGTGTTGACGTCGGCGATGCGGCGCACCGCGCGCGCGCTCGGCGTGCCGGCCATGTCCATGCTGAAGCTCTGGTCGCGAAAGACCGTCAGGCCTTCCTTGAGCGAGAGCTGGAACCAGTCGCGGCAGGTGACGCGGTCGCCGGTCCAGTTGTGGAAGTATTCGTGGCCGATCACGCCCTCGATCGCCTCGTAATCGGCGTCGGTGGCGGTGGCCGGCTTGGCCAGCACGTATTTGCTGTTGAAGATGTTCAGCCCCTTGTTCTCCATGGCGCCGAAGTTGAAGTCGCTGGTGGCGACCACCATGAAGCGCTCCAGGTCGAGCTTGAGGCCGTAGCGCGCCTCGTCCCACAGGATGGCGTGCACCAGCGAGTTCATGGCATGCTCGGTCTGGTCCAGATCGCCCGGGCGCACCCAGACCTGCAGCAGGTGCCGGGCGCCCGAGCGGGTGATGATGCGCTGCTCGCGTGCCACCAGGTTGCCGGCCACCAGGGCGAACAGGTAGCTGGGCTTCCTGTGCGGGTCGTGCCAGGTGGCGTAGTGGCGGCCGTCGTCGAGCTCGCCGGCATCGACCAGGTTGCCGTTGGCCAGCAGCACCGGCCAGCGCGCCTTGTTGGCGCACAGCGTGACGGTGTAGGTGGCCATCACGTCCGGGCGATCCAGGAAGTAGGTGATGCGCCGGAAGCCCTGCGACTCGCACTGGGTGAAGAAGTCGCCGCCGCTCATGAACAGGCCCATCAGCTTGCTGTTCTGCTCGGGCTTGCAGGTGGTGAAGATCTCGAGCTCGAACGGCTCCGTGCCCTCGGGCAGGCTTTCCAGCACCAGCTGCTCGCCGTCCATGCGGAACGGGCAGGCCTGGCCGTTCAGCGTGACGCGCGAGAGGTTCAGCTCGTCGCCGTCCAGCGTCAGTGGCTGGGGTTCGACGTCGGGGTTGCGGCGCACCGAGAGCTTGCTCAGCACGCGGGTGCTGGCCGGGTTCAGGTCGATCGTCAGCCGGACCGTGTCGATCCAGAAGGCCGGCGGGGTGTAATCCAGGCGCCGGGTCACGGCGGTTTGTCCTTCACGCATGGGGAATCCTCTGTTTCAAGACAGGCTGCGGGGGCCTGTTCACATGGCTTGCGGCGGGCTGTCCGGGGCGTCCGTCGTGCCGGGTGGGGCGGCCTGCCCGCTGGCGGCTGGCCGGTGCCGACGAGGGTTGGGGGGCCTTGCGGCTGCGGCCAGACACCCCATCAGCCTACACGCCCTGTTTCAGGCTGGCCTCGATGAAGGCATCCAGGTCGCCGTCCAGCACCTTCTGCGTGTTGCTGATCTCGACGCCGGTGCGCAGGTCCTTGATGCGGCTGTTGTCCAGCACGTAGCTGCGGATCTGGTGGCCCCAGCCGACGTCGGACTTGCTGTCCTCCAGCTTCTGGTGCTCCTCCTGGCGTTTGCGCATCTCGTGGTCGTAGAGGCGCGAGCGCAGGCGGCGCCAGGCGACGTCGCGGTTCGAGTGCTGGCTGCGGCTGTCCTGGCACTGCACCACGATGCCGGTGGGCATGTGCGTCAGACGCACGGCCGAGCTGGTCTTGTTCACGTGCTGGCCGCCGGCGCCGCTGGCGCGGTAGGTGTCCACGCGCACGTCGGCCGGGTTGATGTCGATCTCGATCGAGTCGTCGATCTCCGGATAGACGAAGACGCTGGCAAAGCTGGTGTGGCGCCCGCCCGAGGAGTCGAAGGGCGACTTGCGCACCAGCCGGTGCACGCCGGTCTCGGTGCGCAGCAGGCCGTAGGCGTATTCGCCCTCGACCTTGATCGTCGCGCTCTTGATGCCGGCGCTGTCGCCCGGGGTCTCTTCCTCGACCTCGGTCTTGAGATCCTTGCGCTCGGCGTATTTGAGGTACTGGCGCAGCAGCATCTGGGCCCAGTCGCAGGCCTCGGTGCCGCCGGCGCCGGCCTGGATGTCGACGAAGCAGTTGAGCGGATCCGCCGGCTGGTCGAACATGCGGCGGAACTCGAGGTCCTCGACCCGGGTCTCGAGCTTGCCGACGTCGGCCTCGATCGCCAGCAGGGTGTCCTCGTCGCCCTCGTCGCTGCTCAGCTCATAGAGCTCGGCGCTGTCGGCCAGCTCGCGCTCGAGCTCGTCAAGCGCCACCACGACGCCCTCGAGCCCCTTCTTTTCCTTGCCCAGCTCCTGGGCCTTCTTCGGGTCGTTCCAGACCGCCGGATCCTCCAGCGCCGCGTTTACCGTGCGCAGGCGCTCGGCCTTCGCAGCGTAGTCAAAGATACCCCCGTAGTTCGGCCGTGCGCTCGCGCAGGTCCTCGATCTGGGATCCGATGTGGTTGATGTGTTCTGCTTCCATGTTGGCGTGTCCGGATGGTGGGGTGACGGGACTCAGATGGGGCCCTTTGTCAAACCTTCAATTCTCCCATGCGCGGCCTGTCGCTGCAGGATCAGGCCCCCGCGACCGGCGCTTCAGCCCTGCAGGAAGGCCTGCACATGCCGGGCCAGCAGCAGGGGCTGGTCGTGGTGCAGCATGTGGCCGCAATCGGGCAGGGTCAGGTGCTCGACGCGGGCCACGTGCTGCAGGCGCTGGTGGAACTCGGCCAGCGAGTAGCTGCCCTGCCACCAGCTCGCCATCGCGTTGTCGCTGGCCTCGACCATCAGCACCGGCGCGCTGATGGCGGCATACAGCGCCAGCATCTCCTCGACCCGGAACAGTTGCGCGCTCACCACCCGGTGTGCCGCGTCGCCCAGCACGTGCCAGCGGGTACCGCCGCCGGCCGCCGGCCTCGGCTCGGCCCACTGGCGTGCCAGCCACTCGGCCTGGTCCCGGGGCAGGCGCGGGTTCGTCTTCATCAGCCGGGCCGCCACGCTGTCGACGTCGTCGTGGCTGCGCAGGGCCTTGTCGCCGCCGCGCAGGGCCTTGATCTCGTCCAGCCAGCGGCGGTAGCGCGCCGGCGCCTGGCCGGGCCGGGTCGCGGGCATGCCGAAGCCTTCCAGGTTGACCAGGCGGCGCACGCGCTCGGGGCGCACGCCCGCATACATCATGGCCACGTTGCCGCCCATGCTGTGGCCCACCAGGTCGACCGACCGGTCGCCGCAGAAATGATCGAGCAGGGCGTCCAGATCGCCCAGGTAGTCGGCAAACGCGTAGTGGTCGCAGGCCGGACCGCGGGAGTGGCCAAAGCCGCGCCAGTCGGGCGCCAGCACGGTCCGGCCGGCCAGGAAGTCGGCGTCCAGGGCATCGACCAGGAACTGCCAGGAGGCCGCCACGTCCATCCAGCCGTGCAGCAGCACCAGTGGCGGTCGGGCCTCGCCGTCGCTCCACTGCTGCAGGTGGTAGTGCACGTCGCGAACAGGGACATGCACGCTGCGGGCGGGCCGGCGGACTTGGTACATTGACATTTTCACGAATCCTAAAGGAGAGTCGCTCATGGCGTCGCCGGCACCGGACGATCATCACGCGGCCATGCACGCGGACTTTCGCTGGCACGTGCCCGAGCGCTTCAACATCGCCCAGGCCTGCTGCCGGCGCTGGACCGAGGGGCCGCGCGCGGCCGAGCGGGTGGCGATCATCGAGCATCTGGGCGATGCGCGCACCGGCTTTCATTCCTACGTGGCGCTGCAGGAGCAGGCGAACCGGCTCTCCGGTGCGCTGGCCGGCCTGGGCGTGCGGCGCGGCGACCGCGTTGCCCTGATCCTGCCACAGCGCTTTGAGACCGCGGTGGCCTGCATGGCGGTGCTGCAGATGGGCGCGATCGCGGTGCCCCTGTCGCAGCGGCTCGGCCCCGAGGCGCTGGCGTACCGGCTGCGGGACGCCGGCGCCTGCACCACGATCTGCGACGGAGGCGCCATGGCCGGCCTGCGGCAGGCGCGCGTTACCTGCCCCGAGCTGCGCACCGTGATCGGACTGGGGGACGCCGGCGTCGGGCCGGTCGACCACGACTGGCAGGCGCTGCTGGCGGGCGCTGCGGCGCAGTTCGAACCCGCCGGCACCCGTGCCGACGATCCGGCGCTGCTGCTCTACGCCAGCGACACCCCGGACCCGCCCAGGGGGATGCTGATCCCGCAGCGCGCGCTGATCGGCAGGCTGCCGGGCTTCGTCTGCAGCCAGAACGGCTTCGGCTTCGAGCTGGCGCGCCTTGGGCTGGCGCGCGTCTGCGACTACGGACCGGAGGAGGCGGACGCCACGACGCAGGGGATCTTCTGGTCGTCGGCCGATTGGGGCGGGACCGGCGGCCTGCTGGACGCCCTGCTGCCGACCCTGTTCTTTGGCCGGCCCATCGTCGCCTGCAGCGATCGCTTCGATCCCGAGCAGGCGTTCGAGATCATGGCGCGGCACCGCGTGACGCACAGCTTTCTGCCCCTGACCGCGCTCGAGGCCATGATGAAGGTCGTGCCGCATCCGCGCGAGCGCCACGTGCTGCGCCTGCAGGCCCTGGCGAGCGCCGGCGCGCCCGCGAGCGAGGCGGTGTTCGCCTATTGCCAGGGCGAACTGGACGTGGTCGTGAACGAGCGGTTCGGCCCGACCGAGGTCAGCAGCATCGTCGGCAACTGTGTCATGAATATGGCCCCCGCGTTCCGCACTGACGTGTCTGCGCTGCCCCCCGAGGGGGCTCAACCCGCCTTGGGACGGCCCGGCGGCGGGTTGGACCTCGACCGTTCGGTCGTCGGCTGGCCGGCGCGGCCCAACAGCATGGGCCGGCCCTATCCCGGCCATCGC
>CAYRHV010000086.1:6675-8799 GCA_964424045.1 uncultured Ottowia sp.
CGTCGGCTGGCCGGCGCGGCCCAACAGCATGGGCCGGCCCTATCCCGGCCATCGCGTCGCCCTGCTCGACGAGGCCGGGAGGGAATGCCCGCCCGGCACGCCAGGCGAGGTGGCAGTCCACCGCCGCGACGTGCATGGCGATGCAGACCCGGTCTTCTTCCTCGGCTACTGGAGCGACGAGGAAGCCACCCGCGCCGGTTTCACGGGCGACTGGTGGCGCACCGGCGACGTGGCCCAGGCCGACGAAGACGGATATCTCTGGCGTCCGTCGGCGCTGGCGCCGCAGGTTGCCCGCAAGGCATGAAACGATCTGGGGTTTCAGGCGAACTTGCGTTCGAAATGACAAATGACGAATGACCTCGCTGCGCTTCAATGACGGCAGCGTCGTGGGCCATGCCCACACCATCCCGCGCCGGTTGTTATTGAATGCGAATCGGTATCAGGCATCGCGGGCGGCATGAGAAACTGAGGCAGGATGGCCAAACACAAATTTATGCACGTCAGCGAGACGCCGGCCACCGCGCTGCTGCGCGCGCACGGCGTGGCCTTCAGCGAGCACCCCTACGAATACGTCGAGCACGGGGGCGCCACGCACAGCGCCGAAGTGCTGGGCTTCGACCCGCACGCCGTGGTCAAGACGCTGGTGATGCAGAACCAGGACGACAAGCCGCTGATCGTGCTGATGCACGGCGACCGCAAGGTCAGCACCAAGCAGCTGGCGCGCCAGATCGGCGCCAAGTCGGTCCAGCCCTGCACGCCCGAGGTCGCGAGTCGCCACTCGGGCTACCAGGTCGGCGGCACCTCGCCCTTCGGCACGCGCCGCCGGATGCCGGTCTACATCGAATCGAGCATCCTGGGACTCGATCGAATCGGCATCAACGGCGGCCGGCGCGGCTACCTGATCGGCATCGATCCGCGCGTCTGCGTCGACCTGCTGCAGGCCCGAACCGTGCAATGTGCGATTGATTTGTAACTAAAACGTGTCGAAGTTCCTGGAGAAAGCGGGTTCCAGCGCGCGATAATCCAGCCCGATCCGCTATCAATTTTCAGGTTACAAATTTGGATTTCCTGGGTCCCGTCCTGGTCGCCGCGGCCGCCTACCTGCTCGGTTCGCTCAGCTTTGCCGTGATCGTCAGCCGCGCCATGGGCCTGGACGATCCGCGCAGCTATGGCAGTGGCAACCCGGGCGCCACCAACGTGCTGCGCTCGGGTTCGAAGGCTGCGGCGATCGTTACTCTGCTGCTCGACGCCCTCAAGGGCTGGCTGGCGGTGATGCTGGTGCGCTGGTTTGGTGCCGATCTCGGCCTGGGGGAGGGCAGTCAGGCGCTGGCCGGCCTGGCGGCGTTCCTGGGTCACCTGTGGCCGGTGTTCTTCCGCTTCCAGGGTGGCAAGGGCGTGGCCACGGCACTCGGCGTGTTGCTGGCGTTCGCACCCTGGCTGGGCCTGGCGACGCTGGCCACCTGGATCATCATTGCCGCGTTCTTTCGCTACGCGTCGCTGGCCTCGCTCATCGCGGCGCTGTTCGCGCCCGCCTACTACTGGCTGGGCGCCGGCCTGGCCTGGAGCGCCTCGGGCGCCAAGCTGGCGGCGATCGCGGTGATGGGCCTGCTGCTGGCCTGGCGTCATCGGCAGAACATCCAGCGGCTGCTGGCCGGGACCGAATCGAAGCTGGGAGGCAAGAAGACATGAGCGACATCACGAGGTTGTGCGTGGCCCATCGCTACAGCGAGGCGTCCATCCACAATGGCGTGGTCTACCTGGGCGGCATGGTGCCGGAAGGCGATGCCCGGGACATCCAGAGTCAGACGGCGGACGTGCTGGCCCAGGTCGATGCGCACCTGGCGGCCTGCGGCAGCGACAAGTCGCGCATCCTGCGGGTGCAGGTGTATCTGGCCCACATTTCCGACATCGTCGGCATGAACGAGGTCTGGGACGCCTGGGTGGCGCCCGGCCACGCCCCGCCGCGCGCCACCGTCCAGGCGGCTCTGGCCGACCCGGCCTGGCGCATCGAGATGGTGGTGACGGCGGCGCAGCGCTGACTGACGCGCTCAGCGGCGGATCAGCATCAGCTGGCTGCCCTCGCGCTGCATGCTGAAGCGGTTCAGGAAGCTGTTGCCCAGCAGC
>CAYRHV010000087.1:0-8762 GCA_964424045.1 uncultured Ottowia sp.
GCGGCATGATCCGCCAGCACCAGTTCGACAAGGTCGAGATGGTGCAGATCGTGCATCCCGACACCAGCTACGCCGCGCTTGACGAAATGGTCGGCCACGCCGAAGCCGTGCTGCAGAAACTGGAGCTGCCCTACCGCGTGGTGCTGCTGTGCACGGGCGACATGGGCTTTGGCGCCGCCAAGACGTACGACCTCGAGGTCTGGCTGCCGGCGCAGGACACCTATCGCGAGATCAGCTCGGTCAGCAACTGCGAGGCCTTCCAGGCGCGCCGCATGCAGGCGCGCTTTCGCAACGCCCAGGGCAAGAACGAGCTGGTGCACACGCTGAACGGCTCCGGGGTTGCCGTCGGCCGCGCCCTGGTCGGTGTGCTGGAGAACCACCAGCAGGCCGACGGCTCGATCCACATCCCGGCGGCGCTGCGCCCCTACCTCGGCGGGCTCGAAGTCCTGAGATCATGAACTGCTAGAATCCGCCGCTTGGCTGAGGCCCGCGGAGAGGTGGCAGAGTGGTCGAATGCGCCGGACTCGAAATCCGGTATACGGTTCACCGTATCGTGGGTTCGAATCCCACCCTCTCCGCCAGAAACAAGCAAAGCGTGCTACGTAAAACGTAGTGCGCTTTTTTTTGTCCGATTGTTACCCGCTGGTTGCTGAGCCAGCTTCCGCGCTCCGGCGATCGCGGCTGCGGCGGCGCTTCGCGTGCGCCGCTTGTGACACTCGTCTGCACCACGGGGAGGCCCGAATTCCAATCCAGATCCTGCGGCGGACAAATGATGTCCAGGTGGACGCTCGCATGCATTTCGACGTTTCCGCACGCGCGCTCCATGGCAGGATCTGGGCTCGACTCCCGGGGTTGGAGCGTGCCGCTGTCGCCGTGCTTCACGATCTTGCGTTCCAACGGTGTCTGATCTCCCATTCTTCGGGAGTGTGGGGTCCGTCACCCGGGTCATCGCGTGCCCAATCGCGATCAATTGACTACTTTTGTGCAACTTGTCTGCTTGCACGAAGCCGGATCCTGTAAATCCATGGTAAACGTGACTATAATAAACAAAAGTATCAAATTGAAACTTTACCGTGAGCTGTGCACCATTTTTTGCTCATTCGACCGGTGCCTCGCGAACTGAAGAGTGGCAGGGGCTGGCGGAGCACCTGCATCAGGTCGGAGCGATGGCGTCCGACTTCGCCGCAGCATTCGGCGCTGGCGAGGCGGGCCGCACCAGCGGTCTTCTGCACGACCTGGGCAAATACACGGTCGAGTTCCAGCAGCGACTGCGCGGCGCAACCCTGCGCGTCGATCATTCCACCTGGGGAGCGCGGATCGCGCAACAGCGGCTTGGACTCGTAGGCCAGTTGCTGGCCTACGGAATCGCCGGCCATCACGCCGGCCTCGCCAATGGGCATGGCGACGGCGAGCGCACCGCGCTGGCCGATCGACTGAATGCAGAGCTGCCAGTGCTCGATGCCGCATGGCAACAGGAAATCGAGTTGCCCGACCAGCTGGGCATGCCGACAGGATTCCGCAGGCATGGAACGACGCCGCGGCAGGCGAACGAGCGCAAGGCGTTCCAGCTCGCGTTCCTGACCCGCATGCTGTTCTCGTGCCTGGTGGACGCGGACTTCCTGGACACCGAGCGTTTCTACAACCGGGTTGAAGGTCGCCCGGACCATCGTCGTGGCGGCGGCCAGCCTCCTGGCCTCGTCGACTTGCGGGCGCAGCTCGACGCGCACCTGGCCCGCTTCCGTGCGGACAGCGAGGTGAACCGGCTGCGCGCCGAGGTCCTGCGCCACGTGCGTGGCCACGCTGGTGTCAGCCCAGGCCTGTTTTCGCTCACGGTGCCGACCGGGGGCGGCAAGACGCTGGCTTCACTTGCTTTTGCCCTGGACCATGCAATCGCCCACGGGTTCAGGCGTCTGATTTTCGTGATTCCCTTCACCAGCATCGTCGAGCAGACGGCACGCGTGTTTCGGGAGGCCCTTGGTCCGCTGGGCGAAGCGGCGGTGCTGGAGCACCACAGCGCCTTTGCGTCGAGCGTGCCGCCGCGCAGCGACCCGGAGCGCTACCAGTCCGCAGAGAAGCTCAGGCTCGCGATGGAAAACTGGGATGCGCCGATCATCGTCACCACGGCGGTGCAGTTCTTCGAAAGCCTGTTTGCCGCGCGGCCGTCGCAATGCCGCAAGCTGCACCGCATCGCCGCGAGCGTGGTGGTGGTCGACGAGGCGCAGACCATGCCGCTCAAGCTGTTGCGCCCCTGTGTGGCGGCGCTCGACGAGCTGGCGCGCAACTACCGCACCAGCATCGTGCGGTGCACGGCAACGCAGCCAGCGCTGCAAGCGCCTGCGTTCGAGGATGGGCTGCAGGACGTGCGCGAACTGGCACCCGAGCCGGCACGCCTGTTCCTGCAGCTCGAGCGCGTGCGCGTCCGGCATGTCGGTGAACTGGACGACGAAGCGCTTGCCGGGCACCTGCGCTCGCGCGAGCAGGTGCTGTGCATCGTCAACAACCGCCGCCACGCGCGCGCAGTCCACCGGGCCATGGCCGACCTGCCGGGCGCCCGGCATCTGAGCACGCTGATGTGCGCGCGCCACCGCAGCAAGGTGCTGGCCGAGGTGCGGCAGCGGTTGCGGGCGGGCGCACCCTGTCGACTGGTCTCCACCAGCCTGATCGAGGCCGGCGTCGACGTCGACTTTCCCACCGTGCTGCGTGCCGAGGCCGGGCTGGACGCCATCGCCCAGGCCGCGGGCCGCTGCAACCGCGAAGGCCGGCGCGCGCCGGATGCCAGCGCGGTGCTGGTCTTCCAGCCCGAAAACAGCGACTGGGCACCGCCCGTGGAACTGAAGCAATACGCGCAGGCGGCGCGCGAAGTCCTGCGCCAGGCCGGCCTCGATCCGCTCGCCCCGCAAGCGATCCAGCGCTATTTCTCGCTGCTCTACTGGCAGAAGGGGCGTGAGCAGCTGGACGCGCCTGGCCTGATGGCGCTGCTCGAGGCCAGCCGCCCCGAAAGCCTGCCGATGGAAACGCTGGCCACCCGGTTTCGCCTGATCGACAACGTGCAGATGCCCGTGATCGTTCCCTACGACGAGATCGCGACCGAGGCGCTGCGCGAGCTCGAGCATGCCGAGGGCTGCGTCCAGCTGGCGCGCCGGCTGCAGCCCTACCTGGTGCAGTTGCCGCGGCCGGGTTTCGATGCGCTTTACCGCGCTGGCGCGGTGGTTGCCGTCGCGCCTCAGAAGTGGGGCGAGCAGTTCATGAAGCTGGTCAACATGGATTTGTACGACAAACGTTGCGGGCTGGGCTGGGACGACCCGAGTTTCATTCGACCGGAGAACGCGATCTGGTAACTGGATGGGATGGAGGCTGGACACCGCCGGCAATCGCGAGGAAAGACCCATGGGATACGGAATCAGACTCAAGATATGGGGCGAACGCGCCTGTTTCACGCGACCCGAGATGAAGGTCGAGCGCGTCTCCTACGACGCCATCACGCCGTCGGCCGCACGCGGCATCCTGAGCGCCATCCACTGGAAGCCCGCCATCGCCTGGCGCGTCGATCGCATCCGGGTCCTGCGGCCGATCCGCTTCGAATCGATCCGGCGCAACGAGGTCGGCAGCAAGATTTCAACCGCCACCGCGACCCGCGCGATGAAGGCCGAATCCACGGCCGGACTGGTGAACCTGGTTGACACGGATCGCCAGCAGCGTGCGGCCACGATCCTGCGCGACGTGGCCTACGTGATCGAGGCGCATTTCGACCTCACCGCGCGTGCCGGCAGCGACGACTCGGTCGGCAAGCACCTGGACATCTTCAACCGCCGTGCACGCAAGGGGCAGTGCTTCCAGATGCCGTGCCTCGGCGTGCGCGAGTTTCCGGCCCACTTTGCCCTGGTGGAGCATGACGATCCATTGCCCGAGGTGGATGAGAGCCTGCGCGGCGAGCGCGACCTGGGCTGGATGCTGCACGACATCGACTTCGACCATGGCATGCAGCCCCGCTTCTTCCGGGCGCGCATGACGGACGGGGTGATCGAGGTGCCGGCCTGGCAGAGCGAGGAGGTCAAGGCAGGATCCTGCAGGCGCTGAACCGCTACTACCACCGCCTGCTGGCACGCGGCGAGGAGGGCCTGGCGCCCTTTGGCTACAGCCCCGAGAAGATCAGCTACGAGATCGTGCTCGCACCCGACGGGCGTGTGGTGGACGTGAACGACATCCGCGACGCCAGCGGCAGGAAGCCGGTGCCGCGCCTGGTGAACGTGCCGCAACCTGCAAAATGCACGAGTAATGTCGCACCGTCATTTCTCTGGGGCAAGACCAGCTACGTGCTCGGCGTCAGCGCGACGAGCAAGCGCACCGACCGGGAGCACGCGGCCTTCCGGCTGCTGCACGAGCAGGCGCTGGCGGGCACCGACGATGCCGGCCTGCAGGCACTGCTCGCGTTTCTTGCGGCATGGACTCCGCAACGCTTTGCGACCGCACCCTTCGATCCGCAGATGCTCGACGCGAACCTGGTCTTTCGCCTCGACGGCGAGCGGCAATTCCTGCACGAACGTGCAGCCGCGCGGGACGTGCGTGCCGCGCTGTTGACCGGCGCGGACGAGGGCGGCGCGGCGCCGGCAACCTGTCTCGTGACCGGTGCTTCAGGCGTGCCGGCCCGGCTGCATCCACCCATCAAGGGCGTGGCGGGTGCGCAGAGCTCCGGCGCATCAATCGTTTCGTTCAACCTCGAGTCCTTCACGTCCTGGGGCAAGAGCCAGGGCGAGAACGCGCCGGTCTCGGAGCAGGCGGCCTTTGCCTACACCACCGTCCTGAACCATCTGCTTCGCCGCGGCGAGCACAACCGCCAGCGCATCCAGACGGGCGACGCCACGACGGTGTTCTGGGCCGAGGCCGACGACGAGCAGGAGGCTGCCGCGGCGGAAGAGCTGATGGCGGCCGCCTGGAGCTGGGACGACCGCCCGACCGACGCGCAGGAGAACCAGGCCGTGCGCGCCAGCCTGGAGAAGCTGGTCCAGGGCCGGCCGTTGCCGGACATCGATCCGCGCCTGAGCGCGTCGACCCGCATTCATGTGCTCGGGCTCGCGCCCAACGCTTCGCGCATCTCGATCCGTTTCTGGCACGTCGACACGCTCGGCGCGCTGGCGCGCAACGTTGCGGCGCACGCACGCGACCTGCACATCGAGCCCGCGCCCTGGCGCCTCATGCCGTCGCTGTGGCGCCTGGTGCTGGCAACTGCCCCGTCACGCGACGGCCGCGCCAAGCGCGAAGACGTGCCGCCGCAGCTGGCGGGCGAGCTGATGCGCGCCATCCTCGGCGGCGGACTTTATCCGGCCAGCCTGCTGGCCAACATCCTGATGCGCATGCGCACCGACGGCGAGCTGTCGGGTGTGCGCGTGGCGATCTGCAAGGCCGTGCTGGCGCGCCAGCGGCGGCTGCATTCTTCCCCCGCCGATGAGGAGATCCCCGTGAGTCTTGACAAGCAAAGCATGAATTCCGCCTACCGGCTGGGCCGCCTGTTCGCCGTGCTCGAGACGGCCCAGCGCAGCGCTCTTGGAGGGCAAGTCAACGCCACCATCCGCGACCGCTACTACGGTGCCGCATCGGCCACTCCGGCCTCGATCTTTCCGATGCTGCTGCGCAACGCCCAGAACCACCTGGGCAAGCTGCGCCGGGAGAAGCCCGGCCTGGCGGTGAACCTGGAGAAGGACATCGCCGAGATCATCGATGGGCTGGGCGGCGAATTCCCGCGCAGCCTGCGCCTGCAGGACCAGGGGCGCTTTGCCATCGGCTACTACCACCAGGCGCAAAGCCGTTTCAACAAGGCTGGCGCCGATGCAACCGAAGTCGCCACCGAAACCACCGAGGAAACCACCGCATGACTGCCATCGCGCACCGCCACGAGTTCGTCTACCTGTTCGACATCAGCAACGGCAACCCCAACGGCGACCCGGATGCCGGCAACCTGCCGCGCCTGGACCCGGAGACCAATCAGGGACTCGTCACCGATGTCTGCCTCAAGCGCAAGATCCGCAACTTCGTCAGCCTGGAGAAGGAGGGCGCTCCGGGCCATGCGATCTACATGCAGGAAAAGGCGATCCTGAACCAGCAGCACCAGAAGGCGTGGGAAGCGCTCGGGATCCCGCCCGACGCCAAGGACCAATACAAGAAGCTGCCCAAGGACGAAGCCAGGGCGCGCGAGATCACGGCCTGGATGTGCGCCAACTTCTTCGACGTGCGGACGTTCGGCGCCGTGATGACCACCGGCGTCAACGCGGGGCAGGTGCGCGGGCCGGTGCAAATGGCGTTTGCCAGTTCGATCGACCCCGTCGTGCCGCTGGAAATCTCGATCACGCGCATGGCCGTCACCACGGAGAAGGAGGCCGAGGCGCAGAGTGGCGACAACCGCACGATGGGGCGCAAGCACATCATTCCCTACGGGCTGTATCGGGCGCATGGCTTCGTCTCGGCCAAGCTCGCCGAGCGCACCGGGTTTTCCGGCGACGACCTGGAGCTGCTGTGGCGCGCGCTCATCAACATGTTCGAACACGACCGTTCGGCCGCGCGGGGTGAAATGGCGGCACGCAAACTGGTCGTGTTCGAGCACGACAGCGCCATGGGCAATGCGCCCGCGCACGTGCTGTTCGACGCCGTCAAGGTGCAGCGGGCGGGCGGCAGCGACGCGGCAGCCCCGCGCTCCTATGCCGATTACGAGGTGGCCGTCGACCGCAGCGCCATTCCGGCCGGAGTCACCGTTCGCGAGTTGATCTGAGCCCGGGATCCTGGGCCGGGGAAACCATGGTGGACGACGAGCCGATCCCGCTGTCGGCGCTGCAGCATTACCTGTATTGCCCACGGCAATGCGCGCTCATCCATGTCGAGCAACTCTGGGCCGAGAGCCGACACACGGCCGAAGGCCGCGTGCTGCACGAGCGTGCCGACAAGCCCAGGATCGAGCGCCGCAAGGGCGTGCGTACCGTGCTGGCCATGCCGCTCGCGGCACCCGAATTGGGTATTGCGGGGATCGCCGACGTGGTGGAATTTCATGAAGGCGATCGGGGTGAGCAGGCGTTTCCAGTCGAATACAAGCGCGGCCGGCCCAAGCGGCATCGCGCCGACGAGGTGCAGCTGTGCGCCCAGGCGCTGTGCCTGGAATCGATGCTCGGGCAGGGCGTGCCGGCCGGGGCCCTTTACTACGGCCAGACGCGTCGGCGCACCGACGTGCCTTTCGATGACGCGCTGCGCCAGCTGACCTGCGACACCATCACCGCAGTGCGCGCGCTGATCGTGTCCGGCATCACGCCGAGCGCACGCTACGTCCCGAGTCGCTGCGACGCCTGCTCACTTCTCGATCTGTGCCAGCCACGGCTGCTGGGGCGCGCCACGGTCAGCGAGTGGCTGGCCGCCGAATGGCGTCGCGCAGCGGAAGCGGAGGCAAGCCCATGCGCAGACAGCTGAACACGCTGTACGTGACGACCGATGGTGCCTGGTTGCGCAAGGATGGCGCCAACATCGTCATGGAAGTCGATCGCCAGGAGCGCGCTCGCTTGCCGGCACACATGCTCGAAGGTCTGGTCTGCTTCGGCCGCGTGCTGGTCTCGCCGCCGCTCTTGGGTTATTGCGCAGAGCAGGGCATCTGCACCAGCTTCCTGACGTCAAACGGCCAGTTTCTTGCGCGCGTGGAGGGGCCCGTGTCCGGCAACGTGCTGCTGCGACGCGAGCAGTATCGCGCCAGCGACGACCCGCAGCGTTGCGCCGCGATCGCGCGTCACGTGCTCGTGGGCAAGCTGCACAACCAGCGTGCCGTTCTTGGTCGCGGCTTGCGCGATCATGGGGACAGGCTCCAGGCCGCCGATCACGCGGCGCTGGCGCATGCGCACAAGCGGCTTGGCCGCCTCGGCGACAAGCTCCTGATCGAGTCGGATCTGGACCTGCTCCGCGGTTATGAGGGCGAAGCTGCGCAAGCCTATTTCGGGGTTTTCGACCACCTGGTCCGAACCGCAGGGGCGGTTCTTCGTTTCCGCGGACGCAGCCGGCGGCCACCGCGCGATCCGGTCAACGCCCTGCTGTCCTTCCTCTATACCCTGGTCACGCACGACTGTCGATCGGCCTTGGAGAGCGTGGGCCTGGATCCGGCAGTCGGCTTCCTGCACCGGGATCGACCCGGCCGGCCGAGCCTCGCGCTCGATCTGCTGGAGGAATTTCGCCCGCTGCTGGCCGATCGACTGGCGCTCTCGCTCATCAACCGCAGGCAGGTCGGCGAGCGGGACTTCCAGATCATGGACAACGGTGCCGTGCTGCTGCAGGAGGCAGCGCGCAAGAAGGTGCTCACGGCCTATCAGGAGCGCAAGCGCGAGGAACTGCGCCATGCTTTCCTGGAAGAGAAGGCGCCGATCGGAATGTTTCCATTCATCCAGGCTCAGCTGCTGGCACGCCACCTGCGTGGCGACCTCGATGCCTATCCCCCCTTCCTGTGGAAGTGATCCAAGGCGATGATGATCCTGGTGACCTACGACGTCAGCACCCGGGATCGCGCAGGTGCCCGCCGCCTGCGCCAGGTGTCCAAGGCGTGTCGAGACTTCGGTCAGCGTGTGCAGTTTTCGGTGTTTGAAATTGATGTCGACCCGGCACAGTGGGTCGCCTTGAAGGCCAAGCTCGTGGACATCATCGATCCTGCCCAGGACAGCCTGCGCTTTTACCACCTGGGGCGGCAGTGGCAGCGAAAAGTGGAGCATGTCGGGGCCAAGCCGGCGGTGGACCTGGACGGACCACTG